>CAYFEZ010000037.1:0-9267 GCA_964342215.1 uncultured Dehalococcoidales bacterium
CTGGCTTGATTAGCCGTAATTCCAGATTAGAGCCCATAGCTCCTGCATAATGATAAGTTCCCTTAATTAATTCAGAGGCATCTTCAAATACTTCAATTTTATTATCAGAAAAATACAAAGAATATCCATGCAAATCTTTGTTGATGATATATGCTTCGCCAGGAACACTTGATAGGGTATTTATTTGCATTGCCAGATCTTTAGCTATATTAAGCTTCTCAAAAATTATCCCTTGGGCATATGCTAAAGAAATGCTTCCAGCCAAGTATGCCACTAAAAAAGCTCCAATTAGTTCAACAAGAAACCATAGTGTTGCTTCTCCTCTTTTTTTCATATTATAGATAAAAACTATTTAGTTTAAATGTTTTTTGGAGAATTATTCGGACTGCCCAGATTCTGTAGTTAGTAAAATAACCTTCGAATCTTTAACTTTTAGGTTTGTTTCATCATTTTTGAAAATATTACCACTAGGAAACTCATTATTTTCATCTTCTAATAATAATCCTGGGAAAGTTATTTCATTTCCTTCTTCGTCCTTTAGAAATTCTATTTTATCAAAGCTTCCGAGAGTATCTCCTTTTGATAAATAAAAACCACTTTTAGCATTTATTGTGCTGCTATAATAGATATAATATGACTCTGGAATGTCTATTTTGATAGTTTCGCATAATCCATTTATTTTTGCTTTGCATTCTTCATATTTTTTTGTAAATAGGTTAAATGCGTCAATAACTGCATTAATATCAATAATTTCCTTGATTTCGTCAGTTATGCATTGGCCACTAAAACACAAATTTATACTATTTTTGTATCTTTGAACATAAAGCGTTCTAAGTGCATTTTGATCTCCAAGAAAAAGAAATCCTCCATCCCAATAATCATATGCTTTTCTGTTATATGATTCGTGTGTTAACTTTTCTGATAATATGTCTATGTTATCAAAAGAATTGCATATTAGTTTTTTGTCGCATATTGAAGTTTTGGGTTCGGTTTTTTTGTCCAGATCATATCCTTCGCAAAGGCAAATGCAGGCTTTTTTATCTTGGCATTCATTAGGTTTATTAAACATAGAAGTTAATTTACCTGAACTTTTAAGCCTGCTTAAAAATTCGTAATTCTCTAGCTTGTTGCTCATTTTTGAAAATCCGGCTAAAGCTGACTTTTTATCCATATAAAATGGCAAGCTGAGTATCTCATCTTCTTTTATTGACCCTATAAGCCCAATTAATTTATTATAAGAATCAAATGTTTTGTCACTCAACTTTAAAAATTTAGCCCCCCATAAAACAGTTGGAACAAAAATAACCAGAGCTAAGATTGTGTAAAAGAGAAATTTTAGCATTATTTGGCTTTTATTCATTTTTACACAAGGCTGGGCAATTCTCTGCTGCTCTGGAGGATGCTTTCCCGCATTTATCTTTTTTTTCTAATTTCTGTATTGCAGGGTTGCATGGACAATTATCAGCAAGACCAATAGAATCATCTTCATCACAATCAATAGTTATTTCTTCAGTTTTGCTTCCTGCAAATGCTATTTGCTTATCTATAATTATTCCTTTTATTAGCCCAACTATCACTACTAAGATAATTAAACCTATTGTTGCTGTGATTATTACACCAAAAGTTTCCATTGCTTTTTTATTTTTCATATTTATTCCCTCCGATTTAAAAATACAGTTTTGATTTTAGTGTAATGATGTATTTAACATGTTTTGATTTTTTTAATTAAATCCATACAGTGGTTATCTAAACTTTCTTCATTAGCACCGCAACTAAATGGGCCTGAGCCGGCCCATTTTTTAATTGGTATAAAACATACACGGTCTTTATCCGGCTTGTATAAGATATTACTATCTGGAATGCTCATTTTATAGTTATTGGCTAAAATATTCTTATTATTTATAAATGTGATAGAAGCGTCATTATAATCTTCTAGGCAACCTTGTTTGCAAGATGATGGTGCTAAATGGTTGTTATAGAAGTTTATTGGATTAATTATGCATGGAATTTTTCCACCGATAGTGTTGCTCTTGACAAATTGACCTTTTTTATTTTCTAATTGGACAAATATTCCCTCATCAACTTCAGATAAGGTAATTTTAAAGCCATTAAAATCGCTTGCTAAGGGCTTGTATTTAACTATGCACGGCCCTTCTCCTTCTGTCCTTAAGGCTGTTAAGATATTTTCATATGATTCCTCGACACCCTTATCTATCTCTAAAGATGACTTTTCAGGCTCGTTTTTTTTTATGTTTATTATCACATTATCTGCTATTGATTCTCCTGCATCTGCTGCTTTTGGTAATATTGCTCCTGGAAAAAATATAAATGTTAAAACTACCACTAATAGGATTGATAAAATTGCTATTCCTATGATGGTGCTTAGGGCCATGCCTTTTTTATACATTTTAAAAAAAACTTTTTAATATTGCAATTATTTTGTTTCCTAAACCACTAAACCAAAAAAGTGCAAATGCTAATAATGCAAATAAGATAATCCATTCAACAATGTGTCTGAAAGGTGCTACTGTACCTTCTCCTCCTTTTTTGTTTGTTAGTATCTTCATTTTATCTTAAACCTCTTTAACCATAGTGCATAAATCTTCTTCCTGTATTTGACTTAAGGTAGTTAGGTAAATTGTTGGAAATTCTCTTTGTTGGATATAGTCTCTGTATGCGTCTGCCCCCAACTTTGAAACTGTTCTTACTGTGGCATATGTAATTCCACCAGCTATTCCAGCGCCAATCAATATTGTCCATCCGACTGGGTTTGAAACGGCAAGAAGTATTCCCATTGTTGCTGCAGCGCCTAAATGGATACCTAACTTTGTGCACCAGTTGCAAGTCTCTGTTGGGCTCCCAAAGCTAATAGCATAGGTTTCTCCAGGTTTTATATCAGTAAGCAGTGTAATTATACCATCACCTCCAAATCTTTGTATGTATTCTCCATAAGAGTAGTAATCCTCTTTTTTAACATAACAATCCATTTTAGATGGGCAGCTCCATTTATCATATTGCCGATAAGTGTCTGTATCTGGATTTATTGTAGTGCATTCTCCACCATTGTTCCAGCATTCGTAATCTGTGTAGCAGCAGCTGTTTTTCCCGTTTTTCTTGCACTCATTGTTTTTTTTCACTAATAAATAGGATTCGTCCACATCAATTTTTTCCCTGCAATCATCAATGTTAGAAGATTCTATGCAAAATCCGCCATCTATTCTGCAATTATCGCTTTTTGAAGAAACCTTGTAAGGAGTTTCAAATAGATATCTTGAAAATTGTTTTGTTTTTATCTCATCTTTGTTCTTAAATTTTGAAGTTTCCCTTAAACTTACTGTATAGCACATAAAGCAGTTATTCCTAAAAGCATCGCCTTGCTTAAAAACATCTTTAATTACTCCCTCTCCAAATATATTCCAGCACGATGCCATCAAATCCGCAAAATCCTTTTGGATATTTTCACTTGATGCTTTTTTATCTTCTGGTAGATATTTTTCTATAGTCTGGCAGAGCAATGGTGTTGCAACACTCCCTAATTTAAGTCCTATTACAGGATCTCTTACCTCTGTATAAGATTTCTCCCTTAAAGCTACGCTCCCTTTGCAAATAGATTCTGATGTTTTGGCTTCTGCCTTGTTTTTAAATATCTCTAGAATGGCAAAAAGGATCAGGAAGGACGCACTTATAAGTAATATTAATACAATATAGTTCTTGACTAAGGATTTTTTATTTCGGAGTAAATGCATTTACAATCCCCTTTATCATGAAGTATAGGGTGGCAGCAACAAGTATGATTAAAAGAATTTTAATTAAAAACCTGTAGGATGGTGCTCCCTGACCCTTTTTATTCCATATCATGAATTATCCCTAAAAATACATATATATAAACATTTGGGATAAAAAGAAAGAATAAAAGAAAGAATCAAGTTTGTTCCGGTACGCAGCAAATATAGTCATTTTCGCAACCTGAAGCGCCGTATGATCTTACCTCACCAGTATCGCAGTCAGAATCAGAATCACATGTTCCTCCAATGCTGTCACAAGAACCTGCTTCACCAACTCCTTTGCTGAAAATGCCTATCCTTCCGGTAAATATGGCAACTAGGACAACTAGGACAATTAATGCTATCACCGCTACTATAATTGCGTTTATAGAAAGTCCTTGTGATTTTTTGTTCATTTGTGCACCTCTTTATTATGTTAATATTTCCATATAATAAGTTATATATAAATATTTGCTTCTTTTCATGGTTTTTTAAAAAAACATTGAGTTAGCCGCAAATATCGAGCTTTACAAACAATGTTCTTGAAGATGTAGGTATTGGAAAGAGCTTTGACTTCTTGCTTCCCGGACAAACTTCTCCCAAAACAAATATTGGATCTTCCTCATCAACAAAAGCATTGAGCTCATAGTCCAGATTCCATTTTTCAAGTGTATTTGCAAATACAAATTGCGCTGTTTCCTCGGCATAAACGCAGGAATCCTTTCCGTTCTCGCAGTAAATTCCACGGTTCTGCCCGCAATCCTGCAAAAGCTCTGTCATTGAAAGCTCATTGCAGTCTTTGCTTGTTGATTTTAAAAATGTGTTGAGCATATTTGATGCAAGCTCTGCCTGGGTAAACTGCTTTTTATAGTCCACCGGCTCTTTGTTTATCATAAATCTTATCACAAATGTCATGCCCAATATTAAAAGTATCACAACAATTGCAAGTCCCATTATCTCTGTTTGTCCTTTTTTCATTTTTTTCATTTTAAGAATGTTTCTACGCTTATAATGCCAAAAGAGTTTGTATTAAGTATAGGATCCAGCAAAGATATTGGAATGTTAGTTGTGATCTTATTTGAGTAATCATCTAAAGGCCGATCATAGAGCATCCATTCATTTTCATCAGGATATACTTCTTTTATAGTTATTTTGCTGAATGACAGCCTATCATAGTAGTGGATCTCATTTTCCTCCATTATGGCTGATGCAGCTTCCAATTTAATAATGTCAATGCAGTTATCAGATACAATGTTTTCCTCGCTGCACTGAAGCTCAGGAAGAAACGATGCCCTTTGCGCTATCTTTATTGCGTTTAGCTGCACACTCTCTTCTGTCTCTATTTCGATATTGCCTTTCAGCACTTTCGCGTAAAATACAAATCCGAGGATAATCAGGACAAAAAATATGAATAAAACCGCGATTGTTTCCATCATCTGGACTTGGGATTTTTTATTGTGCATTTTTTAGTGTATTTTATTGATAGGTTTGTTAATAAATCGTAGCGCATGACTCTAACTGCGCGAGCTTATTCTGCTGTTGTATAACCTCCTTTGCCTCCAATATTTTTTCTGAATTAGTTAATGAAAAATCAGATGATGAATCTAGGATTATTTGCAGATCATTTGTCGAATATGCTGTGTCTCTGTTTTCATAGCACCTGGGATTATTTGTGCTGTAAGATTGTATTATTGATTTTGTTTTTTTCATGTATATCTGGGTTACTATATTCAGCTTCTCGAATATATTGCTCATTATACATTCATACAGTTCCTTTTTGTCTGTAAAAACAGCTCCCAATAATGTTTCCCTGCCAATGTAGCTTGAAGAGTCTGCTTTTACAAACCTGTCATTTCTTTTTTCAAAAAATTCTATAGTTCCTGAATCTAAGTTTCCTTTAACATTTAATGCCGTAACATCATCATCAGGAATAGAAACATAGTCTGCAGGTAATTTACTGTTATCTTTTATTGAATTGTCAAAAAAAACAAACCTTATTTTGCTTTCACCTTCATAATCTGCATCTCCAAGAGTTAAAAAATAATCACTAAAAGCCTCGTTTGGCATCATGGCTCTCATTTGCCCTGCTTCCTCATCTCCAATAAAAACATATCTGTATTTGGGGCTTGTAAGATAGATTATGTTTGTTATTCGGTAAGGCATGCTGAAATCAAGAGTCATTGATATTATTCTTGGCCCCTCCAAGACAGAAGGCGCAAATACATTCATGACATCAAGCTGCTTGGAAAGGCTTCCGACAGAATACCTGTTGCATCTAAAGTTTATCCTTGTATCTGGGATTTTTACGATGTTTACAGTTCCAGTGCTTACTTCAGAACCCGATAAGATAGCGTCTAAATTTTTCAGTATTAATGTGTTTTTTGACGTTTCAGATATGTTTTTCTGTTTTATAACAACACCGGTAATAAGGATCAGTATGACTGAGCCTATAATAAGCACAAATATCCAATTAAACTGTACTTCAATAACCCCTTTTTTTGAATTCATTCTTCCGATTATTTTTATAATTAGATATAAACAATATTACTGGTGTTATATAAATATTACCAAAAGATTTAGAATTGATGTTTATCCAGCAGTTATAGCTGTATGGTCTCCTTTTCCCTCCATATTAAGCTTAATCCTGCCTGTTAGTGCAGGTATGCAAAGCAAATCTTCATCTATTAATATTTTTCCTGCATCAAAGGATTCCTCAACACCATTTCCTATTAAAAAAGCATTTTTATTAACTCCGGAATTTACGCTGTCCTCGATTATCGGGTATCCTGTGTTAGAAAGCCTTGGGACTTCAGGAAAGGTGTTCACAAAGCAAACTATAGTTATATCATCCGGAACTATGAACTCTTTGACCTTGACACTTCCATAATCCAAAGCAAGTGTTTCTATAGTATTCTGCATATTATTCTTAAACTGAATGTAAGAAACTTGGTTTGCTTTGTCCTTAAATGTTGTTATGGCTTTATACCCATAAGTCAGTATAAAGGTTACAAGAACTATTGTTATGACATAGATAAACACCTGGCCGATAAGCTGGGCTTTCATTGTTGTTTTATTTGCCATTATCTTATTTATCTACGCAGATTTTTTCTTGTTGCTTTTCTTCTCTGTGCCTTCTCCTTTTGTGATATTTTTCAGTTTTTTAAAAGTTTTTTCATCTATTGGCCCAGTATTTCCCTTTTCTGATATCAGTTTCAATTTGGCAAATATATCTACATTTTTGTCTGCTTTAGTTCCTTTTTTTTCTTCTTTGGGTTTTGTTTTGGCTTTGCCTGGCTCTTTTTTGACAGAGATTAATTTTTTTTCTTTTCCGGCTTCCTTCGGGGTTATCTTAGCTTTTGCAGGTTTTTGTCCTTTTTTTGCTTCTTGTTTCTTTTTCTCAAATACTCCTACTAATTTGTCTCTTTTTTCTCTCTTTTCTTTTTTTCTTTTCTCCTTAATTTTGGATACTTGTTCTTGTATTTTCTTTATGGGCTTTTTCCGGGGCTTTCTTAAAATAGGCCTTGTTGGCATGTATCCTGGGAGTAAGCTTGGTTTTAGCTCTTTCTCTGGCTTGAATTTTAAGTAATAATACACCCCATAGCCTCCCCCTCCAAGCAGCATTACCAGGACAAAAATAAGCACTACTGTCCAGAATATTCCCTTTGGCTTGCTATTTGGATCTAATGGGTCTGTGCCTTTATCAATCTCTTTTTTGTCGCTTGCATTATCCCCATCAGTATCTGCATTGTTTGGATTAGTGCTATAGGTAAATTCCTGGATATTATTCAGGCCATCAGTATCAAAATCCATTTCCGCATCAGACGCATCATTGGGATCCAATCCCTGCTCCAGCTCCCATTCATCCGGGATTCCATCATTATCTGTATCTTTTGGCAATCCTTCCAGGTCATCCGGGATTCCATTGCAGTTTAGGTCATTTTCTCCGCATAGTTTGCAGACAGAATCCGTGCATTTTGTGTTTTCTTCACAATCATCATCTACCTCGCAGGTTTCCCCTACTTTGCATTTTTCCGGACACGCTCCTCCGCAGTCAATGTCTGATTCTGTCCCTCCAAGTTCATTATCATTGCACGAGTCAATGTTTTCACATGTGCCGAAAAGACAAAAATCAGACAGGCAGTCAGAATCAAGGTTGCATTTTTTGTTGTTTTGGCATTTTAAGCAGGAATTGCCTCCGCAGTCAATGTCTGATTCACCTTGATTTTTTTTATCGTCATTGCAGCTTGCTTCTGAGCATTTATTATCGAAACAATACCTGCTCAGGCAGTCAGAATTATCAGTGCAATATTCATTTAATCCGCAATCACCCCTATCTCTGCATGTTGTAATTGGAGTATTATTTGCGCTGCATTTGCTTGTAGATAGGTCGCAGGAATTGCATGTGAGTGTACCATTAATGAAATTTTCATTATAGCTAAAGCAGCTTAAATCAGTTATGTTGCCAAAATTAGTGCCGTCGCATAGCTCTCCAGAATCCAATCTTCCGTTGCCGCAGGAAGGAGATTCCTCGCAATTGTTTGTATTTAACATGCAATCATTCCCGCAGCTTAAAGTTCCGCTATTAAAGAAAGTAGAATAATCCGTGCAGCTGTCAGTTATTGAACCCAGGTTTGTGCCGTCGCATAATTCTCCCTGGTCTATTATTCCGTTTCCGCAGGACTGGATTGGGACGCATAATTCCGTATTTAACTCGCAATTTGCATTGCATTCCAGCAAACCTTCAGCAAATTCACCATAATCTGTGCAATCATTAATTTCTCCAAAGTTTATAGTGTCGCATTTTTCTCCGATATTAATGCTTCCATCTCCGCATGTTCCTCTTGTTCCAAAACAGGAGCTTGTGTCAATTTTGCAGTTGCTGTTGCAGCTAATGCTTTCTCCGGTAAATATCTGGTCATAATCTTCACAATTTTCGGTTAATGGTCCAAGGTTTGTGCCGTCGCATTCTTCTCCCGGGTCTATTATTCCGTTTCCGCATTCAGATTGAGGCTGGCATTTGGACGTATCCAAGAAGCAGTTTGATTGGCAGGTTATAGTCCCTCCGGAAAAATCTAAATCATTGCAGGCGTCAATTGCGCCGAATAAGCTGCCATCGCAGTGCTCGCCGCTTTGTATTGTTCCGTCTCCGCAGAATGGCTGCAATACGCATTTTGATGTGTCTAATTTGCAGCCAGTATCACATTTAAGATTTCCTCCAATAAAGTTTGAGTAGTCTGTGCACTCATTTATTATGCCAAAAGAACTTCTATCGCATTGTTCCCCTGCAAAGTTAATTACCCCATCACCGCATGCCGGCAGAGGGTCGCATTTAGAGGTATCTATTGTTATGCCGTCGGTTTTTAGCACATCGCTTTCCAATTCTGCAAAATTAAGGGCTTTTATCCCAAACAGGTATTTTGTGCCAATATCAAGGGTCAATTCATCAATCCATAGCCATTCATCATTCTCTGCTGGATCTGAATACCAGAAGCTTGTTGTCCAG
>CAYFEZ010000038.1:0-9243 GCA_964342215.1 uncultured Dehalococcoidales bacterium
AACCTAGCCATCAAGCCTTGAGTAATACAAGCAATCGGTCGGATTGAGTAAATCACAAGGAGGTATGAAGATGGCGACTAAGATTGGAATCAATGGTTTTGGCCGCATCGGAAGGTTGACTCTTAGAACAATTAACAAATATCACAGTAAAGATTTAGAGGTTGTGGCGGTTAATGATATGACCGATACCGAGACTAATGCTCATCTGCTGAAATGGGATAGCGTGTACGGTTGTTATCCCGAAACATGTGAAACGACTAAGGATGCCCTCATCGTTGGCGGTAAGACCATAAAGGTTTTATCCGAAACCGATCCGAGTAAAATCCCATGGCAAACTCACGGAGTACAGATTGTGATTGAGTCAACTGGACGATTTAATGATGCCGCAAAGGCAGCCGCCCACCTACAAGGTGGGGCGAAGAAGGTGATTATCTCGGCACCGGCTCGTAATGAAGATATAACTATTGTCCTTGGTATTAATGAAGGTAAGTATGACCCGAATAAACATAGCATTATATCCAATGCCTCTTGCACCACCAACGGTATAGCGCCCATGGTTAAGGTATTGCAGCAGGCATTTGGATTAAGTAAAGGCCTAATGACCACCATACACGCCTATACTAATGACCAAAAGATAATGGATACGGTCCACGATGATCTACGCCGGGCACGAGCTGCTGCCCTCAATATAATACCCACAAGCACCGGTGCCGCTAGTGCGGTAACCAGAGTTATGCCTGAACTTAAGGGTAAACTTCACGGTATGGCCTTTAGGGTGCCGGTACCCACTGTCTCTGTCATCGATTTTGTCGCCGTCCTGAACACAGAGGTTACCGTACAACAAGTTAACCAAGCCTTCCAAGTAGCCGCTGAGGGATCGTTAGCAGGCATCTTGGAATATAGTGATGACCCTTTGGTCAGTACAGATTTTAAAGGCAATCCGGCCAGTTCTATCTTTGACGCCCTCAGCACCATGGTTATCGGGGATAGTATGGTCAAGATGATTGCTTGGTATGATAATGAATGGGGGTATAGCTGCCGTCTAGCTGATCTAGCCGCTTACGTTGCTGATAAAGGGCTATAGCTGAAAGCAAGGCGCGCTCTACGGAAGGATATTCTCTTTTATTTTTCCGTACAGGATCTCCACCGACATCGCTCATTCACGGCTACAGCTGTGGGTCTATAATTACCTTAATGGAATCACGGGCTTCCGTAACAAGCTGGAAGCCTAGGCCCGTCTCCATCAAACCGAAACGATGGGTAATCATCTGGTTTACCGATATAGTACCTGCCTGAATAAGACCTAGAGCCGTTTGGCAGTCAGCCGGACTGCCCGCATAGGAGGTGGTCAGTGTTATGTCATTACGCCAAAAAAGCTCATTTATGGAAATGGGAATGTGGACGTCTGGATTAGTTGGGGCAAATAACAGGATCGTTCCCCCACGTTCAACCGATTGCATGGCTTGAACAATAGCGGACCTAGTACCGGCGCATACTATCACCCGGTCGGCCAAGCAACCATGATTGACCTGACGCAAGCGGGTGGGCAGATCTTCATCAGCATAAAGGGCTGTATCAGCTCCAAACCGTTGAGCTGCTTCCAATCTGTAGTCGGTTATATCGGTCGCTATCACCCGACCAGCCCCCAAAGCTCGGGCAAGCTGTACATGGAGTAGTCCGGCGATACCACTACCAATGACAAGCACACTATTGTTCGGCTGCAAATTCGCCTGTCTTTGCCCACGTAGGACGCAGGCCAGTGGTTCAATAAATGTGGCGTCCTCGTATGATACATCATCCGGTAACCGAAATACCCCACAATTAACATTGATGGCGGGTAACCGCAAATATTCTGCAAAACCACCGGGATCAAAATTGGTCCGGCGCAAGGTATCGCAAACCGTGTGATGCCCACTTAGGCAATAACGACAGGTGTTGCACGGCACATGATGAGCTGCCGATACCCTGTCGCCTTCTTGGTAATGCTTTATTCCGTCTCCTACGGCCGCAATTATTCCGGCAATCTCATGACCAAGAACGAGGGGGGCCCGGTCCAGCCGATACCATTCCATAACATCGCTACCACAGATACCACTGGCTTCCACCCTCACCAGCAACTCGTCTGAAGCGATTTGGGGGACGGGTATCTCCTCTAGTCGTACGTCACGGTTGTTATACCACATAGCAACACGCATGGTGGTTTCCCCCACATCGTTCACTATTGCTATACCTCTTTCTGTTTTTCCGTACGGAATAAGTCTTGAGCCTCTTTTACAGTGGCCTTTTTGTGAATGATGGCACGCATGGCCTTAATCATCGCTACAGGAAAATCATTTTGCCAGATGTTTCTACCAAGATTCACCCCAATAGCACCTTTTTGCATACCGTCGTTCACAAACTCGAACACCTCACGTTCAGTATCCACCTGGGGACCACCAGCCATAATCACAGGAACGGGACAACCCCTGGTTACTCGGTCAAAGTCCTCGCACCAATATGTTTTTACCACGCGTGCCCCCAACTCAGCGGCAATTCGAGAGGACAAAGCAAGGTAACGGGAATCCCTTTTTTCTAATTCCTTACCTACCGCAGTAACTGCCATTACCGGTATACCGTACCTTTCACCCTCATCAACCAGCTTCGATAGATTTAATAGCGACTCTCGTTCGTAGTTGCTACCCACAAAGATAGAAATACCCACTGCAGAAGCATTAAGACGAATAGCTTCCTCCATACATGTGGTAATGCCTTCATTAGCCAAGTCTTTCCCCACCATACTGGCTCCACCAGACACTCTAAGTATGACCGGTTTTGTCTTATCGGGATCGACTGACGACCGTAACACCCCCCTAGTAATAAAGAGTGCGTCCGCGTAGGGAAGCAGCGGCTCAATAGTTTTTCGTGGTTCTTCCAATTTTCTGGTAGGACCCTGAAAATATCCGTGGTCAACCGGTAGGATCAGTACATGACCGTCTGCTTGAATCAATTGTGCCATCCGGTTTGCCATTCCCCATTCCATGTGGCTATCCTCCTTCACAACATTATGGCTAGTTGTCCGCTATTAGGTGGCCTCACTTAACCCCCCATTATACTACAGATTCTGCGCCTATCTGAACTGCAGGTTTTATTAGAATTATGGCAACTCAGTATGGAGTGGTATACCCAAAAACCAAAAATTTACAGCCCTACAAACCCAAGTAATATTTTTTTGACCTGAATGCTAACCATGTGACTCTAAGGATAGCCGCATCCAGCTTGGCTAATGGTCAACATGGTTTGATGGGTTAGTTCCTTTTAATTATTTGGTCGAAGAGGCTACTTGGGCTGTCATAGTATGGGCTACTTGCTGAAATTTCAGTCCGTCCTTTTAAGCTGATTTTTGCTGCTTTTTCTATATCCCCATTGTTAACTACCTGTCGATTATTTAGTTGTGCAATAGCCTGTGCCTGCTCAAATGTGGCGATACTGGCTCGCACGCTAGCCGGCCGAGAAAAATCATCCTTTACGCGTGTAGCCTGGGAAATTCTGACTACCTCTGGGAACAACTTGTCATTAAACTTTACCCCTTTAAAACTCCTTGCATAGCGTTTTAGGATAGTTACTTCTTGTTCCTCCGTTGGGTAACCAATATGGATGTGCTCAAAACGGTCACTTAACGTCTCCGATATCCTGTCCGCGCCAGCATACTCTTCTGGGTTTTGGGTAGCTATAACGACTGTATCAACCGGAATATTGATATCAAAACCAGCAATGGTAGTCGTTTTCTCTTCCAACACTTGAATAAGGGTATTCTGTGTTCTTTCCGGGACCCTATTTAACTCGTCAATAAACAAGATTTTTCGATGTGCTTTCTGAATTTTACCTGGTATAAATGCATGTGAATCATGAATCCCGCACTGCATGGCTACTACCGGGTCAATATCCCCTAACAAATCCTCGGGCATAAGCTCTGGTGACCCCTGTACCCTGACGAATCGTTCACTACCTGCAATTGTTACCGCTCCAGATCCGGTCCGCTTGCTGAGACAATCCGGGCATTGCGGGGATTGGGGGTCACAGTTATAGCGGCAGTCCAGCACGGCCTGCATTGACGGAAGGTGATTGGCTAAAAGTTTCGCTAGTGTAGTTTTCCCAGTACCCGGCGGACCCTCCAGTAGCAGATGACGACCTGAGATGACAACTGCTAGGACGGCTTCCTTGATATCCTCAGGGCCATAGAATCCATCAAGTGGGTCAAGTTTTTCTTTTAGCTTGGTCAGTATAGACCGACGCAATTCTTCCCGTAATTCCATATCTACCCTCCTATAAAAAAAATAAAGCTAACAAAGGAAGTTGTAGCATTGTATAATTTTTCATGGATACATTTTTAAATCTTCCAGACAGCCAATTCTCTGTATTTGCCCCTTACCTACCCTGGCGATGTCTCTAAGAAATCCTTCTCCTGATTCTTTAGTATTAGTGATATGAATGACCGAGACCTTAACCCCGTTGGATACCGCATTTCTGGTTTCTATAATGGCATGTTCCTCGGTTATATCCTTTTCTTTAGCTAACTTGAGTTTATCAAACACTTTTTCTGAAACCGCAGTTGGTTGGCCATCTGTGATGAGTACGGTATATCTTTGGTTACGGGTTGGTTCACGGAGCAGAAGTTCATTAGCACATTTTATACCATCCCCAATATTGGTGTTCCCGCCAGCGCCGACCATTATAATATAATCAAATATATCCGCTTTTTTATCGGTTAATGGCAGGATAGTTTTACCGAAGTTATCAAAAGTAACAATGCCAACCCTGTCTCCATTTTTTAGGGCGGCCCGTGCTAGACCCGCCGCCGCCAGTCGGGTATACAACAGTTTATGGTCGTATCGCATAGACCCACTAGTGTCCAGGCAGAGTACGATATCTGATTGGAACCGGCGATACTTCTTCATAAACACCCTGAAATCACGTCTAGCTATATCAGACAGTTGTTTTTGTTGCCGGGCCACCTCTCTAAGGGTATGTCGAACCGATATGTCTCTAAATACATCACCGATGCTATATCTTCGGGTATCATACCTATATTCATTAGTGGGTGCTCTTGCGGCATCAAGAATAGTTTTTAGCTCCTTACCCCGCCGCGCCCTTGGTATCAGGTTGTCCAGTAATGTATCCAATGCTTCCGTGGTGAGTGTAAAATTTATTCCTTGGCCCGCCGGTTTAAGAATTCCACGTTCCTCCAGATCACCTATAAGCCCTTTTAACCCATGATAATCTCGTTTTGGCGGGGTTAACTGCTTTCCTTCACTCATGGACTGTACATGATAGTAAATGTACATCTGCTCCAAGCTTACTTCTTTAGGCCATTGCATATCTTGGGCATCCATAAAATCCATAACGGTTTCTGACAACTCTTTACCTGACATTGGGTATCTTGAGCCAGAGGCATTAGCGAGCATCTCTTCAAGCTTCCCTTTTGCCTGATGATATTCGTCTTCGGTTATTTCACCCCGACTTAACTTCTGGTCAAGTTCTGACATCGAATGCCGCATATCTTTACTAGTGGAAGGGTGGTGGTCCCCACCCCCTTTCTGTGGTATACCATCCGTTTCAAGGTAATCCAATTCATTTGGATTACTGTGGTCATCCGGTAATATAGTTACCTCACCTTTGTCGGCTAGTTCCTGCTTCTGTTCAGAGGTAAGAGGGGGAGAATCAACATTTTGAGGATCCGACACGTTATCTTCCGGGGATAACCAGTCGATTTTATCGGGTAGGGCTATTTCCATTTTAGGTCTGGAGAACTGAACCCCATAGAGTACTTCTTTAACGATATTACTGACTATGGCCAACGCTGATTCATAATCATCTGACCTTGTGGATATGCGGGGAGGTATGGTGATCAAAGCGGCTTTTTCAACAGCACCTCTGGTAAATCTTTTTTGCAAGTCTTTATAGCCCTGCAGCACCTCTCGGAAGGCTATGGCCCCCCGGACGCTGGCGCCACGGTCAATATCTGGATGGTTTCTGGTCCGAGCGGTAATGGAACTGATAAAGTTATCAACCTCATCTTCCAATAAATTTTCCTTGGCCTTAAACCGAGATAATCTCTCAAGCGCGCTGCGGAAATATTCCTGAGTCAACGACGTCTTGGGACTGTGTTCCTGCGCATACTCATCTAATTCAGAGGAATGTCTAATCACCATTGACATATCTTCCGACGGTATGCCACGCTTAACCGACAGGTATACCTCATCCATAATGCCTTTGGTTAGGAGACCGATAACATACTGTACATTAACGAAATGTTTAACATCAACAAGAGCCAGGAGTTTTGCCTTTCTACCAAGTCTACCGACATAAGACGTTGCATCAATAATCCGACTGGCGATGTAGCTCGCTTCCTCCATTAACTTTTCAATACCCCCGCCACTAACTGAAGTGATCAGCGTAGAACAGATATGGTTGGTTATCTCCATCCCTTTCTGTAGGTTCGGCATTATTTCAAGGCGTTCATCAAAGGCGTGGTAAGCTGCCTGTAGGTTTGATTTATATAACTCTCTATTAAGAGAATCATCATCTACAACCCGAACAGACGTACGTTTTGGAATTAACGGCATCCCAACCGGTATCATGGGGATTTTAGCTAGCCAACACTTAGCCATCGTTGTCTCAATCATATTGCCAGGGTAAAATGTTTCCACGACATGTATTTCCCTATGGTTGTTAACTTTGAGTTCACCATACATCGGAAGCCCAACAGCACAAGACATCCCAAACGTATAAAGCATATGGGCACTCAATCCGGCTGGTGATATATCGGCTGCAACAATATCCGGGCGAATCTCCTCCAGAATGCCTTCCAGATAACCACCAATATTCCGCCCGTAGGGAGAGAGTCCCAATAAGGTAATATCAGCATTCGGCGTAAGAGGATAGCTATAGCCTTTTCCCTGTATCCACATTTCTAGGAGAGCCATCAGTTCTTTATCAACATATTCAAGCAGCTTGGTTGCCTCAGGCAGTTCCACCGGAGCAACCTGCGATGCCAGGCTTGGTATTGGAACATTTTTTAATACAGCGGGTAAGGCGGAGGTAAACGCTGACACATCACCATTCCCTAAAATAGCCCTTTTAATATCATAGCTAGTAACGCCCATATTATTGCTATTTTATACCATTTTTCCTTTTGGGTAAACGACTTTTGTTATTTATTATGGTATTTAAACAGAAATAAGACTAATTAACGACGTGACGTACAACTAATTACCACGGCATAAGAATAAAATCTTTATTAACGCAAGATTTAAACTTACTTTGCTGCTGGGGGCTTAACCAGAAACGTGTTACCGTTGTGTCCAAATATAATCCCGGAAGCATATACTTCTTACGGATTTAGGTGCCAATAATGGTTCGTTAAACACTTACGCTGGAAAGTGTTTAGGTCAGCCCTTTATCACACCGACAGGCTTAGTTCGGGCAACCATCTTGGAAATACCGGCGTTATGGGCAACACGGACGACCGAGGCAACGTCCTTATAAGCAGCCGGAGCCTCCTCTGCCAGACTTTTAAGCCCACCGGACCTGATGGCTATACCTCGCTCCTCAAGTTCTTTGAGAACCACATCGCCTCGGATTTGACGCCTAGCAAGGGCCCGGCTTTTAAGCCTGCCGGCACCATGACAGACAGACCCAAATGTCTCGCTCATCGCCCTGTCCGTTCCAACCATTACATATGAATAACGCCCCATATCCCCGGGGATAAATACCGGCTGTCCGATGTGGGCATATCTGGTGGGCACCGCGGGATGCCCGGCCGGAAATGCCCTGGTTGCTCCCTTACGATGTACGCAAACATTAATCAATTCGCCGTCTAAGTAATGCCTTTCCATTTTTGCAATATTATGAGCAACATCGTAGACAAGTTCTAACCCGACCTCGTCCTCATTTTTTCCCAATACCTGGTTGAAACATTCTCTTACCCAATGAGTAATACATTGCCGGTTGGTCCACGCATAATTGGCGGCACATCTCATCGCCGCCAGATAGGCCATCCCTTCCTCGGAAGAAAGCGGAGCACAAGCCAGCTGACGGTCAGGTAAAACAATATTATACTTGGTTACGGCGGTAACCATTTCCTTAATATAGTCATCAGCAATCTGATGGCCCAACCCTCGGGAGCCGCAATGTATGAGAACCACAACCTGCCCTAGTTGGTTAATACCCATATCCTTAGCAATAGCCTTCTCTTGTATTTGATCAACCACACCTACCTCGATAAAGTGGTTTCCAGACCCTAAAGTACCTAGCTGTACAATCCCTCGCTCTTTTGCTCTGCCACTGACACGGGCCGGGATGGCATCAGCCATCTCTCCACCTTCCTCTGTAGTTTCCAAATCGTCGATTCGACCATATCCGTTATCCACGGCCCAACGAGCTCCTTTAATAAGAACATCATCGATTTCCCCGCGGCCTAGCCTAATTTTACCCTCCGAACCCAGACCGGATGGTACATTACGATAGATGGCATCCACCAGTTCTTTTATTTTAGGGCGTATCTCCTCCTCCACTAAATTAGTGCGTAGTAGCCGGACACCGCAGTTAATGTCGAAGCCGATACCGCCCGGTGATACCACTCCGTCTTTAATTCTCATTGCAGCCACGCCTCCAATTGGAAAACCGTAGCCCCAGTGAATATCCGGCATAGCAAGCGAGGAGCCCATAATCCCGGGCAGGCAGGCAACATTTGTGACCTGCTCTAGTGCCTGTTCATCCAGTATATCACCAAGCATGTCCTGACTAGCGAATACCAACCCTCCCACCAGCATTCCGTTTTTATAACTTTTTGGTATACACCATCTGTAATCATCAAGTTTTTCTAGTGTCCCTGCCCATTTAGTCATATTCCCACTTTAGTAGCCGCTCTTTTGGATGAAAGAGTACGTAAGCACCTTTCCCAGGTTTAATCCAAACCTGACTTACTAGTTTAATTAAGACGTAAACGTAACTCACACATCCAGAGCTTCGATAATTGCTTTATTGAATCTCGGTAGGTCAGCAGACTTACGCGAAGTGATAAGATAGCCGTCTTGAACCACCCGTTCGTCAACCCAAATTGCCCCAGCATTCTTTAAGTCTATTGCTACGGATGGCCAGGAGGTAACACGGCGTCCACGAACAATCTCAGCTGAGATAAGTAATTTTGGACCGTGGCAAATTGCCGCTATTACTTTACCCATAGCGTGTGCCTTTTTAACCAGG
>CAYFEZ010000039.1:0-8983 GCA_964342215.1 uncultured Dehalococcoidales bacterium
GATAAATAATATTGTAGATATTACCAACTATGTAATGCTGGAATATGGGCAGCCCCTGCATGCGTTTGACTATCAGCAAGTCAGAGGTAAAAAAATCATTGTGCGCCGGGCTACTGACGGTGAAGTTGTGGTCACTTTGGATGGGATAGAGCGGGTTCTCTCTAAGGATACGTTGGTTATTGCTGATAAGGAGGGAACGGTGGCTGTTGCTGGTGTTATGGGTGGGGCTAAAAGCGAGGTCACCCAACAGACTACTTCGATACTGCTGGAAGCAGCTAGCTTTGATCCGGCTAGCATCCATTATACCGGCCGGATGTTGCGTTTGCCGAGTGAGGCGTGTATACGATTTGAGCGGGGTATCCGTCCCGGGCAAACTCTGCCGGCGCTTAGGCGGGCGACTCAGTTGATTATCCAGTTAGCTGGCGGTGAAGCCGCTAGGGGTTTGGTTGATGTTTATCCCGGTGCACCGGACCAGAAGCCTATCTTGCTCTCAACAGGTCAGATAAAGAACCTTTTGGATGTCGAGTTTAGCCTGGACCAAATAGTAAGCGTGTTGGTTTCCTTGGGCTTTGATTGTAAACCAACCGGTGTAAAAACAGAGGTTTGGGTAACAGCTCCTTATTGGCGAAGCGACATTCAGCAGGCGGTTGACCTTATTGAGGAGGTAGTTCGTATTATTGGTTATGATAAGATTCCGACTACAATGCTCAGTCAATCACTGCCTAAACAAAATCCCCAGCCGGTCGTTGGTCTCAGGCAGGTGGTAAGACGTGGTCTTGTCAGTTACGGTTTCCAAGAGGTGATTACCTATTCATTAAGCAGTCTGGAAATGCTGAATAAGCTATTTCCAGAGCCTCATCCTCTTGAACTCCTTCGCTTGGCTAATCCGATGACCGTTGACCAGGAGTATCTTCGTCCTAACCTGCGGGTTAACCTTTTAACGACTCTCGTGGCCAATAGGCGACACGAAGATGGTGGAATTAGACTTTTTGAGCTGGGTAAGGTGTATTTACCGAGACCAAAGGATTTACCCGATGAGCCGGAGATGGTATGTAGCATACTAAGTGGATTTAGAATGGAAAAAGTGTGGCAGGGGGGGGGTGAACTGGTTGATTTCTTTGACGCTAAAAGCATAGTAGAAGGCTTATTCAGCCAGCTAGGTGTGGTAGCCAGCTTCGAGGACGGGAAAGATGAAGGTTTATACCCCGGTAGACAGGCAGCCATAGCTGTTTCCGGTAATAAATTTGGTGTTGTTGGTGAACTGCACCCTAAAGTGTTACAGGCTTTTGAGATTACAGAGACGGCCTATCTATTTGAAATTAACCTGACCGCCCTTTTGCCCCTTACCATTGGTCATAAGATGTTCCAGCCAATACCACGGTTCCCGACTATGGTTAGGGATATAGCTCTGGTGGTGGGTTCTGAAATAGCACATCAAAAAATTCAGGAAATCATTTATGGCTTCCCGTTGGTGAGTCAGGTTGCTGTATTTGATGTCTATTATGGCGAGCAAGTCCCCCCGGGCAAAAAATCTTATGCCTACCGGATTACTTTCCAATCCCCGACTCATACCCTGACCGATGAAGAAGTTAACCGGGTTCAAGAGCAAATCGTAGAGAAGCTATCCCAAGTGCTGGGGGCTACCTTGCGCCGTTGATATTAGGCTCAGTTTATTGTCAAAAGTTAGGTGAAGTTGCCTTACGTGTACCAGAATGTGCATGATGAAAGTGGAGTCATGTGGTGGATTCATGATAGCCTTAGTTCAGAGTCGACACGGGTGATTAGCGAAAACCAAAAAACAAGTCCTTGCGGAGGGGGTGGTTTTGGGGATAAATCGTAGTTAGGTTTGGGAATCCTCTATATTGCCTGAAATTATAACAGAGATTTCGGATTGATAATTTTATGATACCACTGGAAAAAGCAGCTGCGGTTACCAGTTCAGTTATAAGCATAAAGGTTTACGGGGTCAAACCGAATTAGACGGCGGGGATAAACCCTCACCGACCATCTCCCTAAGTTTTGTGGTTATCCCTTCTAACGGCACAAGCTGAGATTCTTTTTCGGAGCGCTTCTTCAATTCTACACTATCTTTTTCTAGGGTGCGGGGACTAATAGTAACCCGGATTGGTATCCCTAGGAGATCAGCGTCATTGAATTTTATCCCCGGAGATTCGTTACGGTCGTCAAAAAGCACCTCTAACCCCTGTGCCTCTAAGTTGTCATAGAGATTTTTTGCTGAAGTTGCTACTTGAGTATTTTCTAGGTATAGGGGACAGAGATAAATATGATAAGGGGCAATGGGTAGCGGCCAGATAATGCCATTATCATCATGGTTCTGCTCTATAGCTGCGGCCAGTAACCGGTCCAGACCGATGCCATAACATCCCATGGTAATAGGATGAGACGTACCATTGCTGTCAATAAAAAGAGCACCTAGTCTCTCACTAAAGACGGTGCCCAACTTGAAAACATGCCCGACTTCAATGCCACGTGTTGATAATAATTTGCCACTGCACTTAGGGCATTCTTCCCCGGGGTGGGCCTGGGCGATATCAGCCGTAATGTCGGCTCTGAAGTCCCTCGGGCAATTGACATTTCTGAAGTGGGTATTAGGTTTGTTTGCTCCAGTAACGAAGTTTATCTCTGAGGTTACGGAATCATCAGCAATAATCTTGATACCGGTGATACCTACTGGAGAGGCGGAACCGGCGGTGATACCGGCGGCCGTAACTTCAGCTTTGGTAGCTAGGCGGAGTTCAGAACAGTGCATAATGTTTCTTAATTTTACCTCGTTTACCTCAAAGTCGCCTCTGATAGCCACAAAGATTAGCCTGCCATCGGTAATGTAAAATACTGCTTTAAGGGTGTGGTTCTTAGGTACGGTCAAGAAATGTGATACCTCTTCAATGGTGACCACTCCCGGAGTGGTCACTTCTTCGAGGGGTAGTGCCTCCTCAATCTCTATCTTGCTTTTAAGGCTTTCTGCCTTTTCCACATTGGCGGTATAGGGGCATTTATCACAGTAGATAATTTCATCCTCCCCACTGGGGGCAATAACCATAAACTCGTGGGAATCCTTACCACCAATAGCCCCGCTATCGGCTTCCACTAGAATGGTAGGTAGGCCACAGCGGGCATATATGTTTTGATAAGCCCGAAGCATCCGATCATAGCTTTGTGCCAATCCCGTCTCGTCGGTATCAAAGCTATAGAGGTCCTTCATAGTGAACTCACGGACTCGAATCAACCCGGCTCGGGGACGGGGCTCGTCACGTAATTTGGTCTGGATTTGGTATAGGAGCAGGGGCAGGTCACGGTAGCTCTGAACATTGTGGCGAACCATTTGGGTGATGACCTCTTCATGGGTTGGTCCTAGACATAACTTACGGTCCCGGCGGTCGGAGAGTGTAAACATATTTTTTCCAAAAGTAAGGTCTCGTCCGGTTTCCTGCCATAGCTCTACAGGCTGGAGGACCGGCATCATCAATTCCTGCCCACCGGCAGCATCCATCTCCTCCCGGACGATATTTTCTATTTTTCTGAGTACCCGCCAGGCTAAAGGTAGATGAGAATAGACGCCAGCCGCTACCTGATGTATCATTCCTGACTTCAGTAGTAGCTGGTGGCTAACGGTGTCTGCCTCGGCGGGCAACTCTCTTAAGGTTTTACCAAACAACTTTGATATTCGCATTTTTACTTGACCGCTTATTAACTAGGTAAATTCTTGCTTGGACAGCCCTACGAATATAGCAGCTAGTATGCCTAAGGTACTGAGAGACCAGATGGGCCAACAGGTGGCCCTGATAAACTCCATTCCACAAGTTCTTGCGGTAAGGGCAAAGATGCCACCTATTATGGCGACTACCCCAAGGATAATTAATGGCGTATCGATTATCCCTAGTACAAGGAATCCGCTAAGTCCGCCCACTATTCCGCCAAAGGTAGCAACTGCTATTCCCAAAATCAAATTGGTAGCGTAGGCGACTATACTCAAGATACCAGCAGTCGTCGGCATCAATGTTTTCGGTACTGCCTTGGTAAATGTATTTTCTATTTTTCTTCTCTATTGGTTCATACTGCGGGTAAATAACAAAAATTAAAACTATTTAACCATATTGTAACGATTTATGCTAGTGGCCCGAGTTTGTGATCATTAGCTTACCTTAATCTCTTCTCTCCTTCGAGCGTGGTATAGGAAAGGCGAAATTCCGGGAGTCTCTTTCCCACGTTACCGGAATTTCGCTCTTAATCATGATTAGACAATACTCCCCACCTTTGGCAGATTAGTGGTATCAGGAACTCCAAACGGGATATCTCCGCTAATTTCTATCGAGTCGCCGGGTCTATGGTGCACACTTCCTTGGTTCGTCTTTGGAAGTTACCAGCCTGCTTTAAAACAAAAACTCTGCTTCACCGACTGACTACTTGGTTAGTATTGCGCATACCAGCTCTCACGTACCGACTCGAATTTTCCTTTCTCATCATTTATCTTGGAATACCATGGTTTACCATACTTGTTGACCAGGGCGGTCAGTTCCTTGAGTCTGGGAGCAGAAATACCTTTAAAGAAATCCATCCTCTTTTCCCGGGGATGGATCTTGACCCCATCTTGCCAAAGGGCACGCCCGGCAAGGAAGCCAGATGCCCCAGCCTTGCAGGCGATTTCCACCTGCTTCCTAAAGGTCTTAAAGTCAGAGCCCGCACTGAGCAGAACCCAAGGTAATCGTGATGCCTGGTCCAGCTCCTTACATAAATGCAGCAGCTTCCTCTCGTCCTGCTCAAATCCAATATCTGCTGGGAATTCTGCCTTTAATATGTCAATTGGTAGTGAGGTAATCTGGCGCGCAGTCTCAATCACCAGCTCAGGCTTTATTTCAGCAAATTTTGATGGAGATACACCAACTTCATCGACAGGATAGCTCATCGGCTCAACTAGGAGGGGGATGTCTTCCTCCACACACTGCTCTGCCACTTTGGCAATGAGTTCCAGTTGCCGTGATGCGATATCTTTCCGGTCAGGACGGAAATAGACAAGCAGCTTAACTGCTGAGGCCCCCATCCTTTTCACCTTCTCTACGCTCCAGTCAGGTAACAGCTCGGTAATTCTGGCAGTCTTTTCACCTGAGTATCCTGTTTTTTCTATGCTGACCAGGAGGCCTATATGCCCCGGTAATATACTAGCGGCTATGGCCGGCGCTGCCCCATAGATTGGGTCGAGCAGCACAGCGCTGACATAGGGTGCTACTGACTGGCAGAGGTCAAGTTTGAAATCAACCATATCCTGATAGGTTATTGCATCAGGGTTTTTCTCATTCATGGCTCGCTGCAATGCACCACGATGATCAATGGCACAGATGGTTAGGAGACCATTATCGCCAGAAATCTGTTGAAGTCCTCTAATCTTACCAATAGAAAGGTTCATTTTATTGCCTCCCTTACGAAAACATTCTTGACTCTTTATTGTTCAACAGGCAGTATTCTCAGAAACTTAGTAAGCCTACCAGACAATGATTATTTCTTCTGAAGTTATGCTTCCACAGATTGCACTTGTTTGTTACCTGTTAGTACTGCTTCTTATCTGCTCAAATGCAAAGGCAGCAGCACCCAGTACGCCTGAGTTGAGTCCCAATTCGGCACTAGCGAACCGTACTGTCCGATAAGCCTGTTTAAACGCCCTCTGGCTGGCTTCTTCAAAAGCCGGCTTGAGCAACATATCTCCAATATTGGATAATCCTCCGCCAATAACGATTACTTCAGGGTTAAAAATATTGATTATATTTGCCAGACCCACACCCAGATAATAGGCGGTTCGGGCAATAAGTTCCATTGCCAAATTGTCACCAGCCTGTGCCGCTGCGTGAATGGCCTTGGCGTTTATCTTTTCTAGGTTCCCATCTGCATACGTCAGGATAGATGTGGCCGTTCCTTCTTTAATCCTGCGTCTTGCCGCCATGGCCAGCGCGGTACCTGAGGCCAGTATTTCCCAACATCCTGTGTTGCCGCAATTACACAGCGGTCCTTGGTCATTAATGACCATGTGCCCTAATTCTCCCGCCGTACCGGTGGAACCAATATAAATCTGGCCATCGGTGATTATGCCGCCTCCGATACCGGTGCTGACCGTAATATAGATAAAGTTACTTACACCTCTGCCGGCCCCAAAATACAGCTCTCCCACTGCGGCTGCATTGGCATCATTAATAAGGAAGGTCTTCTTACCGAGCTCTTTCTGGATAATATCTCGTAATGGAACGTCTTTCCATCCGGGTAAATTCGGTGATGTAAATAGAATGCCTGTTTCGGGGTTTGATAAACCGGGGGCCCCTAGCCCTATAGCAGTTAGATTGCTAGCCGCTATGTTAGCTTGATTAAGTGCTCGCCCTGCAGATTTCAGGATAGACTTAACAACCGCCTGCTGCCCTTCTTCTGCCGGTGTAATACTGAGGTCGCGTGACAGCATCTTGCCTTGCCGGTTAGTGACAGCGGTTAGTATCTTCGTGCCACCAAGGTCGATACCGAGAAGAAAAGCATCACGTTTTTCACCCATTTCAACTCTCCTGTAAGAAGATACATGGCTGTTGAATGACTACCGGGGTAAATCTTTGCTGATTAAACCCTTTTTAAGCAGTAACTTTGCTGACGCTTTTGTGTTTCTTTACTATTGTGCTGGCTAAAGTTTCTAGAGCCTTGAAGTTTTCCTCTTTCGGTAAGCCTTTTATGAGTATCGGTTCAAGAAGTTCTACCTTTAGATAAGGCAGCATATTTATAATATGTTTCTTGGCCTGACTGCTCAAACTGTTGGCAGTGTCCTTTCAGCAATCTGCACACTAGTTAATTTTTAAGTATTGAAAGGGGTATGTCAAGTTTCAGGCTAGGAGTCCAAATTTTGTCGTTGCAAGAGTTAAGTAACCTGCCTTTCCCTAGCTAACCACTGGCTCCGTTTCTTTGGCTGTAGAGGCGCAGGTAACTCAGTGCTTGAGTTCTGGTAAGCATGCTAAAGAAGGGGGAATGAGAGATTATTAGGTGACTTTATCCCTTTAAAATACTCCATTTTTTGTTCGGCTGAAAAAACTAATCTTCTCCTATCAACCGACTGGATTTTAGTCCAGGCTGTTCAAAAAGGCTGGGTACGCGTGGTACAATTAACCCAAGTAATAAGTATTTTCTTAGCTGCTATCATATTTCTCATTATCAGAATAAGGGGGTATCAGAAGACGCAGCGAAACAATCATACATGATTGGGCAAAACCATTCACATATTGAATGGGTCGCGGTATGTCCCGATAGTCTCATTGGGGATAATATGGTTAGCCCTTATACTGTGCATGCCCCCCCAATCGCTCTATTTTCAATGCGGGAAAAACCAGCCGAATTAATGTAGCCCATTTTAGGCTAAAGCTCATCACTGACCCTGCTATATGGTCTGACTGGAAGGGACCAATGTCTGTAATTTATAATGAATGGGGGGATTAAGTGCAAAAGGAGGCATTGAGGGGAAGATGAAAACAGAGTTAATGGATATCTTGGCTTGTCCGGTATGCAAGGGGGAGCTGGAGCTTAATGTGGAGAGGGAGGATGAGCGGGAGATAGTTAGCGGTTCCCTGTACTGCCGAAAGTGTGATGAGCGCTACCCTATTGTTGATACCATCCCTAATCTGTTACCGCCAGGCTAGAAGTCTGGGGTATAGACTATCCGGCTCTGGGGGGATTCCCATACCGCGATACTGGAGATAGAGACTGGGTCTTCCTCCAGTTTGGGTAGGAGTTCTTGGCAAATGGTAGCAGCAATGTTCTCCGAGGAGGGGTTTATGCTATCAAAGGGTGATATATCATTGAGACAGGTATGGTCAAACCTTGTTATGATATCAGCTAGGTGCTGCTTTAGTACCATAAAATCATAGGCTAAACCGATGTCGTCAACTTCTGAAGCGTTTATCTCGGCTACCACCCGAAAGCGATGCCCGTGCAGTGCCTCACATTTACCCTGGTAGCCCCGTAAGAAATGGGCAGCATCGAAATGCTGCTCTACCGATACTTGATACATTCTTTTCTCCTCAACTGTTTTCTAATTTAAATATACTCTGTGTCTTGGGTATCCCTTTTAGTAGTTCTTTAATAGTTTCGCCACTTACTGGGTGTGCCAGGTTGGGGGCAATCTGTTCCAGAGGGATAAGAACAAAGGCTCTCTCTGTTAGTCTAGGGTGGGGGATAAAAAGGTTCGAGGTTTGAATGACCTGATCACCATAAAACAAAATGTCGATATCAATAGGGCGGGGTTCATTAGACCTACCGGGTACCCGCCCTAGCTTCCTTTCAATGCCCTTAGTCAGAGTAAGTAATCCTGTCGGAGTAAGTGTGGTATAAGCCTGGCAAGTAAGGTTAAGAAAACGCGGCTGTTCGATATTACCTACGGGCTCCGTATCATATATTGATGAAACCTTGCCCAGTCGTAATCTTTGTGACAGAAAATCTAATGCCAGATCCAGATTGTCTTGGCGGTTACCTAAGTTTGATCCAAGACCAAGGTATACTACTACTGGTTCGGGACTCATCTGTTCTCCTGTGTGTGGTGACAGCTAGTGTTATGCTATTCTTCTACAATTGATGCCGATAACAATCCTTCGTCCATTTACTCATAATATATCGCTCTGTTAATATTTATCAAGTCTCATTACTGGAGACTACTGTATAAAGATTGCTTATTAACCACATCGCTTTCATCTACTTTTGGGGAATCCCCTTGTTTTAGGTAAATGGGGTGTGATATACTGGTTGTGGTTATTGCGAGATAGGAGGGGCAATAATTGCTGGCAAACTACGGTTACATTGGTTTATTTCTGGTAGTTGCCCTTTTTTTTGCTGCTGGCACACTTCTTCTTCCCTATCTGCTCAGTTTTATCCACGTTGTTCCTAGGAAGCCAAACCCTATTAAGAATTCTACTTATGAGTGTGGTATGGAAACCATAGGTAAGTCGTGGGTTCA
>CAYFEZ010000040.1:0-8963 GCA_964342215.1 uncultured Dehalococcoidales bacterium
CATACCAACTTTATCCAAGAGTGAAGATATTTTGTTGGCCAATGCCTCGTGGACACCGGCTAGGATGTCTTCTTTAAGGGCACCTTCAGCCACCCTGGAGATAGCCTCTGATTCCCCAAAAACGGCGCAGCCAGTGGTGAAGGTTACTGGGTTTACGGATTTGAGGGAAAGAGGGCCAATCTCATCAAGGTCCATCCGCAAGACATTAACAATGACATCGAGGAAACGCCCACTGCCGGTGGCACACTTCTCACTGACGGCGAAGTTGATAACTTGTCCATTTTCATTGAGCTGAATTACCTGGCTGGACATCCCCTGTATATCAATGACTGTCCTCACTGAGGGGAAAATGCTGTTTATTCCTCGGGCACAGCAGCGGGTATCAGCAACTGCTTCATTGCTGAAAGGGATGCTAGCCGCACCATGGCCGGTGGTTACCGTATAGGCTACATCCCGCAGGGATATCCCTGCTTTTGCCAAAAGGATATCTCTTAATTTACTTGCTGTATTCCGGTAGTTCACCCCGGAAGACAGTAAGTGGTAGGCAAGAAGATTGTCGTTCCTAGTTATAACCCCCTTACTGGTTCCAGAACCAATGTCGATGCCCATAAAGCAAGTCATATCAAGAATATCTCCCTATTCGAAGAAGATAACCTGGTCCAGATGCCGTTCATTCCTTTGAATGGGCTCACCCCTTTCCTTGGCTTTTAGTGTTAATTCCCTGCCTAAAATAGCCGCACCTATTGCTCCGGTAAGAAGTGGGTCATCTGGGACAAGAACATCGCACCCCAGATTGTCTTTCACGGCCTTAACCATTCCCATATTTTTGGCTACACCACCTGTGAAGACCACATCGAACTCTATCTTTAACTTCCTGAGCATATTGACGGCTCTGTTGGCTATGGCATCATGAACTCCAGCCACAATGTCCTCTATCGGTACTCCTTCAGAGAGACGGGTTACTACCTCCATTCGGGCAAAAATGGTACAGGTATTACTAACCCTCATTTTGGCGGTGGCTTGAGATGAGATACTACCTAATTCCGCCAATTTAAGACCTAGCGTATCGGCTAAGACTTCTAGAAAACGGCCGGTTCCGGCAGCGCACCGATCATTCATAACAAAATTAACAAGTTTACCATCCAGAATCTTGAGTCCTTTAACATCTTGACCTCCAATGTCAAGGGTAGTTTTCACAGAAGGGAAAAGACTGGCTACCCCTTTGGCATGGCAGGTAAGTTCAGTTACCTGACGGTCGGCAAAGGGAACATTAATTCGCCCATAGCCGGTGGCCACCACATAGTCTATTTTATCGAAGGAAAGGTTAGCCTGCCCCAGGGCTTCCTCCATTACCTCATTGGCCAGATGGCGGTGTTCAGCACCAGTGGTACTGACGATACGGGCACGTACTGCTCCATCAATATCAAGAATTACCACCTTGGTCATAGTGGAACCGATATCAACGCCTGCAAAATAAATAGCTGGTTCCTCCCGTTAAAATAACTTGAGTCATGTGGTCATAATTAGGGTAGCGTTTAGTCAAGTAATTCAACGAAGGCTTGAACTCTGGTTCTTAATGGGGCCAGAGCCGCCTCACTATAGTCGTGTTCGATATAGGTATTGGGTAGGCCAATGTCATCGAGATAGTCCCTGAGTCCAGGCACCTCGTAACCATGTATATCACAATACCTCATCGTCTGGAGGATAACCCCATTGACGTTCCATTCTTTTGCATAGTCCCTTAGGTAACCGAATCGGCGTTCCATGTCTTCAAGATGGATTCGTTTGGTCGAACTGGTGGATGTTTCAGGAAAAGTACGGGGACATTTGAGGTCTACCAGATAACGATAAGCTAGTCCCTCCAGAGGGTTGTTGGTGAGCCTAACATCGGGAAAAAAAACTCTACTTCCGACCCAGATATCATCCATAACGACGTTAGCCCCACTGCTTTCTATCATCTCAATAAGGGTGGTATCATCAATCATGCTGCCCCAGACAAGTAACCGGCCCGGTTTCCTGTCTGGCCTACAATTACCTTCCTTAACCTCACCTATCACTTGCCTCAGCAGCTCATTCCCTTCTTTTATAGGGATGCTCATCAAAACTACCATTACTCTGAGAGTTTCTGCACCGGATATAAGAGGGGGATCTGGCTTCTTCAGGTCGTACAGCTCCCTTACCAAAGATCGCTGCTCGTTATGAATGCTTATTGCCGCTATGAGTTTTTCTGGGGTAAGTTTCTTACCTGTAAAGGATTCCAGAGATTCCTTGAATTTTTCAAGTTGTTCCTTGTGTTGTCTCTGAGCGGTTTCATGTGTGGTGTGGGGGGTATCAATGAAATAGTTATAGGGTAGGTCTATATAGTCATTCCAAATGTGGGAGATCTTCTCACCAACCTCACACATATGAGCCATGACCACCCCATCTAGGAAATTATATTTACCTTTTAAACCTAAATCTAACAGGCTACGGAGAAATGGGCAAACCATTGTGGGCAGACATGCGTCTGCCTTGGTTATTGGCTCTTTCATTTCGCCGAGCATGCTATAAGGGATCAGGTCAAGAGCGGTCAGCATTTCCAGCACAGGATAGATATGCAGATATCCGATGATTTGTTTCCCCTCGGCTTTAAGCTCTTTAACCCGGTGTGTCCGATCGTCGTAGATATCTCTTACCTTATTGAGCCCCTGGTTGGTTGCTTTTACCACTGGAACAATCTCCCTCTCTTACATTCAACTTGGTGTTACCAGGCCATTCCCTCATTTCTTCTCAATGCTTTATAATTGTCCATTATCTCCTCAAATGCTTCGGCTTTTTTGATGGCATCAGCATGGTCGAAAACCTTGAGGTCAACAATATCTCCCTCTACTACCATAGAAGGAATTTTAAGTTTATTTAACAATTGGTTTTGAACGAGCATCAGATGGTTGGTTGCCGTACGACAACTAAGCAGGGGATGGAGTAAGGCGCCGTCGCACTGGTAATCCCTGGCATATTCCAGGTAGGGATAAGCGAAATATCCCATGTGTTCGCCATGCTGGGAGGCATCCTTGAAGTATCCGGTGAACCATTGGTAAGTATGCTTGGCGATGCGTTCCAAGGGGTCATGTACACCGCTTAAATCCATGGGTTTTGGTGGATGATAAGCCCAGCTTTCGATGACAAAATTCCATCCTCTCTTGGCCAGTTCGTCAAAGATTTTTAAGTCATGCCAAGGAGGGAGTTCGGCAAATACCAGTCTATATTTTTCCTCCTCAACGGCCCCTATTTTCCTGATCACCCTATCTTTCATTTCCGCCAATAAATCATGGTACAACCGCAGTGATTCTTTGGTGTCTCCACCCGGATAGAGGGAGGCGGTCATGCAGGTCCAGAAGTCCCGGGAGTGCATTGGGCCAGGTCTCGCTTTTCGCAGTTCATTAATTTCGTGCCATACATGGTTAATCGCAATGAAATCGTTTATGGTTTCATCCAGTTTGTCCCAGTCCATTTTCTTACCCAGCAGGTGCTCTAGAAAGTTAACAAATTCCTTTAATCCTGCTACCATAAATTTAATGTCTTGCTCGTAGGCCCCCTTTTCCTGACTTTCTCTTACTCCAGGGTGGGGTAACTCTACTGTCCATACAGGGGCGTCTAAGTAGCGTCCTAGAGATTGAAACCACTTATACCGGGCATCACATAAGGCACTTGAGCTGAGCAGTAGTATCGGTTTACCCATACCACCTAGAGGGGCTTCCGGCGGTATATCGCCTAAGTCTTGCATTCTGGCTGTGTAGCCGATGCAGTTTCGGGCGTAGCCACACAGGAAGCTGGGGAAACCATCGGCGTCCGAACGATCAAGGTAGGTCTGGGCAGTTCCGGCAGCGGCGCAAACGGCCCCATAATTTTCAGGGTAGACTACTTCTACGTCCATAGCCTTCAAGATAGGGTCGGCTTCCCACCAGTTGACTTGGCACCAGGCCGTGGGTTTTCCCATTTTGCTGGCTTCCACACTCCGGACATACATTTTATCGACGTTAGCCCGAAGGGGATACATTGTTTGCAGTCGGTTTATAGTTGTCTTTTTCTTTTCGGTGGTCATCGGCCACTGATCTCCTTTTATATTGGTTATACGTATGGTAACGTTAGTTTGATATTAGTGATTGAAAAAATTACCGTCAAGGAGACATCACCGTAACAACTATTCGATAAGACCACTAATATTCATGCACTTCTCTCGATACTAATCTGTGGTATCTTAACGCCAATGCCAACCATCCGTATGTGACTTTCGTCTCAGGTATGATGGTTATTTCAACCATTTCTGTGGGGGATTATGTAATTAGACTTTATGTTTCGAAACTAAAAAACGGTCTGGCGGAATCGCCGGCGGAATACTTATCACCAGGAAATATCTTATGCCCCATCTTCACCCTTTTGCCAATTATGTCCATGGTTACACCACTTGGTTCAGAACTGGATAGATTACCCATTATCCAGGGGCCCTCGTCAAGCTCAACCAATACTATAACGTAGGGGGTCTCATCCTCACGCCCTTCCGAGGCAACATTTACCACGGTAAATGTCTGGATCACACCCGTTCCCATGAGTGATACGATTTCCATATTTGAGTCAAAACATTGACGGCACACCATCTTTGGGGGAACAGCAATCATGCCACACTGCTTACACTTTAAGCCTAAAAGCTTATTTTCCTTAAGTGCCTCATTATAGTCTTTAAATGTAAGTTTATATGCCATTTTTAGCCTCCCACCGTCAAATTACGTTTAGTTACCAGCCCTGTTGTAGAATCATGTTAACCAGTGTGCCACCATCTCCCCCTAGTGTATCAGTCAACCCTATTTGGGCTCCTTCTACCTGTCGTTCTGGCTCTACTTCTCCTCTTAATTGTTTGGTTATTTCATATACTTGGCCGGCTCCGGTAGCACCTATGGGGTGCCCTTTGGATTTTAACCCACCGGATGGGTTTATTGCTATCTTACCACCGATATCAGCCTGTCCTTTCACCCAAGCTTCACCGGACTTCCCAAATTCAAAGAAGCCTAGGCTTTCCGCAGCCACCAGACTAGCAATGCTAAAGCAATCGTGAAGTTCACAAACATCTATATCTTGCGGCGTTAGTCCGGCCATATCATAGGCTTGTTTAGAAGATATTTCTCTGGCTCTAATACGCGGTAAATACTCATTCTGGTTACATAAAGGACCGGATGAGGCTTGACCCACACCGGTAATATAAACTGGTCGGTCCGTCATTGTTTTTGCGGCTTCTTCGGAAGCTAGTACAATGGCTGCGGCACCATCGGAAAATGGGCAGCAATCATGTAGGGTGAGCGGTGTTGCCACCACGAAGGCGGAAAGCACTTTATCTGCGCTTATGTCACTATACTTTCCGTAAAACTGTGCTTTGGGATTGGAGCTCCCGTGTTTATAAGATTGTATTGATACCTGGGCCATTTGTTCCCTGAGTTTTTCTAGGGGTATGTTATAGTTAGCCGAATAAAGATGAGCCAGCATGGCAAAAACCGCCGGAAAAGTGATGCCGGCGGGGTATTCATAGCGGCTATCACTAAACATAGCAAAGGTACGGGTGGCCAGACCGGTTCCCAGTGTAGCTGCTCTTTCAGTACCACCGGCTAACACAATATCATAGAATCCAGAAGCAACCCACATAAAGGCATCTCTTATTGCCATGCTAGCCGAGGCACACGCACCCTCATATCGGTTGGCGGGGATACCAAGGCAACCAATATTCTCTGCAGCAAAGGCCTGCACCATCCCCTGACCCTCCGCGAAATCCCCGAGAACATTGCCCAGAAATAGAGCCTGGATATTATTAGGCTTTAAATTTGATTCATTGAGCGCATCCACGGCGGCTTCGGCAAACAGTTCTACCTCTGTCTTTTCCTGAGGACCGCTAAAATTTGTTTCACCGATACCAACAATGGCTACCTTTCTCATATAACTTCTCCTTTTGGACTTTCATTTCCTCTCCATATGGTGCCAGTTTGAAACTGCATCTGGTCTGCCAATCAATAAGCATCACTCGGCACTTACATTTCCTATTTCGGTATACTTACTACAATTCAGCTATCCGAAAATCATTGGTGTAGACGTTCATTTTCTTACCCCTGACACCGCTGACGAGGGTGATACCAAGGCTATCGGCAATTCTCACACCTAGGTTAGTCGGTGCCGATATGGAGATTATTATAGGGACTCCCCGTTTGGCCACCTTATGCAGTATTTCTGAGGTAATTCTACCGCTAGTCAGCATTATTCCATCCGCGGTAACTATATCTTCTAAAAGGCATTTTCCAAATATTTTATCAATGGCGTTGTGCCTGCCTATATCCTCGTTAAAGACCAGAATCTGGTTCGTATTACACAGGGCAGCACTGTGAACACCGTGCGTCGCCAGGTAAACTTGGGAACCATGCTGAAATTCGTTTGCCAAAGCAAAAATATTCTTAGCAGATATTTTCACCTGAGATTCAACTTTTTGGCTATGGACATCGGCCGTACTGTAAAAAGAGGCTCCCCGGCCGCACCCTGAAGTTATTAGCCGTTTGAACACGACCTCTTGGGCAGATTCTTTAACCGCTACTTCTACTCGAACCACCCCCCTCTCATCATCAATTAGAACCCTTCTGATATCGTCCTTGCTTTCAAGTAATCCTTCTGAGGCGAGAAAACCGATTGCCAGATACTTCATATCCTTAGGTGAGCAGAGCATAGTCACTAATTCTTCATCGTTTAGAATTATGGTAACAGGAAATTCCCGGGCTACGGTTTCCTCAGTGTTGCTCTTTCCTTCCTGGGTAATCCGTAATACAGGAAATCTCTCTATTTCACTCTCCATGTGTTTACAGTCTCCTTACCGGATCACTTGCCCTCACTGAACCCCCGTGAATAACCTCGGCAAACACACCTTCTTCTGGCATAACGCATTGGCCTGCCTGATAATAAATAGCACATCTGGTGTGGCACTCTTTGCCAATTTGGCTGATCGCTAAGATAACGTCCTCGCCAACTGTAATTTGGGTGCCCACCGGTAGGGAAACCAAGTCGATCCCCTCCGTAGTAATATTTTCTGCGAAATCCCCTGGACCTACGTTAAGGCCTAGACTTTGCATTTTGCTAATACTCTCCATAGCCAGTAGGCTTACCTGACGGTGTGTGCTGCAGTCAGCATGGGCATCACCGATAAGTCCATAATCCTCCCTCAGAACACCTTCGGCTACTATCCCTTTTCGGGTTCCCTTTTTTTTACTACTGCAGACGGCAACTATTTTAGCTATACCGCTAACTTGGCTTCCAGTCATGCTAATCATCTCTCCTATCGCCTCATCAGGCTAGGTTTAACCTAGCGACTAGGAGTTGAACTATCAACTCCTAGTTTCGGCTGTTAACTAATTGCCTAGAGCTCTTTGCTTACAATCTTTTCCTTTAGAATTTCCCATTCGCCCTGGGTCAAGACACATACGTTATCCTTCTCCCCTATCTCGACATGTTCATCCGTAATTTTGACTACCGGGCAGCAGGAACCTTCGGCACACAATGTTACGATTTTCAATTTTTCACCTCCTTTCTTTAATATTCAACTCCTTTCAAAAGATTGTGTTTCCTTTGAAAGTATGGTTTGTCGCTGGCAAAATTAATATCGACTCTGAAGTTGAGCAAAGACGAATTCCATTTGCCAGCGAGCATTATACAACTGGCCACCTGTATCTTCGTAATCCATAAAAATCCCAATAAATATATCTTTAAATTCATTCATATCCTCTCCCAGTTTATCATATTGTTACTTAAGAAGATAATACTTCTTTGGTTTGGCCAGTGCCTCGATGAGTTCTGTTGTTGAGATAATGAAAGGAATACCATATATACTTGTCCTTAGGTGATATGTTTGGTTGGTATCCTCCTAGGTGGCAGACAGGCGTTGCCAAAGAAGATACGAATAAACTTGTGACTGCTCCCCTCACAGGGTGTAATCTCACGGACAACATCTCGCAGGTGAAATCCAAGTATAATATTCAAAAAACCTCGTTTTGAAAAAAATCGCCTTTTCCCTACCTAATTTTAACAAAGAGAGGTCCCTAATCTGATGGTATATTTTTGTTTAGTCTATTCCTACTAAATACGAAAGTCAAATGTTTTATAGACACAAAAAGGGCAAATGCAATCAGATACCTGTACGCATGACTGGATACATATTCGGATGACCTGAGTTACGGTACACCTGTATCCTTCAGGTACAAAATATCTGCGGAGGCCGTATTTTAGTTAAAACCCCCAAGTAAAGTATAACCTATTTAGATTGAGCACGCGGTTGGTGATACTATTTGTTTGAAACTTCATTTATATGCGATTGCCCTTGCCGAAGGCGTTGTGAATGTGTTATAGTAAATCCAGTTAACTGCTTTATAGTGACGGGGAGCTTGGAGGTACCAGGCTGAGAAGATGTGCTTGATCATAGATGTGGTCACCCATGTCGACCCGAAGAACCTGATCCGGGTAATGCCGGCGGAGGGAATAAGAACACGGTAAAATGCAAAAAGGCTACCCTCTGGTCAGGGTAGCCTTTTTGCATTCGGAGCAAACCATATGAAAGCTTTAATACTTGTTAACGGGGAATTGTATAAAGTCGATATCTTGCGAAGAAGAGTCCGAGCCGAGGCCTTCGATCTGGTGCTTGGTGCTGATGGAGGGGCAAAATACGCCCATACCCTCGATGTCAATATCGATGCAGTCATAGGCGATATGGATTCGTTTTCGGATTTAGGACAACAGGGCGTCAATAATGCTAAGTTAGTTTCCTACCCTGCCGAAAAAGATGAAACTGATCTGGAATTAGCGCTTCTTTACGCCTATAAACAGGGAGCCGAACGGATTGTAATGGTTGGAGCAATGGGTGGGCGAATGGATATGACCATAGCGAACATTCTATTAATCACCCATGCAAG
>CAYFEZ010000041.1:0-8948 GCA_964342215.1 uncultured Dehalococcoidales bacterium
TGGTGACCTAACTCAGTGTGAACCCGATAAGCAAAATCCAAAGGAGTAGCCCCAGTAGGCAAATCCTTTATCTCCCCTTTAGGGGTGTAAACAAAAACCTGGTCAATAAATATATCCGTTTTAACCGATTCCAAAAACTCTTCCGCACCACTGAGCTCCCGGTGCCACTCGATCAACTGGCGTAGCCAGCCTATCCTCTCCTCAAACTTGGTATCCTCCTTCTCCCTTTCCTTATAGCGCCAATGAGCCGCGACCCCATACTCAGCAATATGATGCATCTTACGAGTGCGAATCTGTACTTCCAAAGGAGTGCTACCCAAACACATTACTCCAGTATGTAAAGATTGATATCCATTTGTCTTGGGGTTAGCAATAAAGTCATCAAAAGCGTCAGGTAAGGGGCGCCACAAACTGTGGACGATACCGATAACGCTATAACAGTCAGGTACGGTATCAACCAATATCCGCAAGGCGAGCAGGTCATGTATATCATCAAAATTTTTACCCAAGACGGAGTACTTCTCCATTTTGCTATATATGCTGTAAATATGTTTGGCTCTACCTAATACCTCAGCTTTTAAGCCCAATCGGTCAAGATCCTGACTCAAAATCTGAATTACTTGAGTTATGAAGCCCTCGCGCTGAGTTCGCCGGGCGGCAATCAGTCCAGCAATTTTACGATATTTCTCCGGCTCCAGGTAACGTAAGGATAAATCTTCTAACTGCCACTTTATCTCCCATATGCCCAAACGATGAGCTAAAGGAGCATATATCTCCAAAGTCTCCTGTGCAATACTACGCTGCTTTTCCGGCGATAGAGCGTCCAGAGTTAGCATATTATGCAGTCTGTCAGCTAACTTGATAAACACCACCCTAAGGTCCTCAGCCATCGCCACCAGCATCTTCCTCAAATTTTCCGCCTGCACTTTCCTTATCGCCACACTTGGGGCATACCAGGAGAGCTTACCCAATCTAGAGGTGCCGTCAACTAACTTGCTTACCTCTGGACCAAACCTAGCTTCAATCTCGGAGATGGGTATATCACAGTTCTCCGGAACATCATGTAGTAACGCTGCCGCCAGCGAGCTAGCATCCAACTCAAGTTCAGCCAAGGTCGAAGTAGTTTGTATCGGGTGTTCTATGTAGGGCTCGCCCGATTTACGCATCTGCCCTTCATGGGCCTTCAAGGCAAAATTATAGGCATCCTCCACTATCGCCATCTTCTCCGGGGGAAGATATCCTTGAATCTTTTCCTCGAGCTGGCTAAAAGTCATCACTTACCTCAACAATAAGAGTCCCATTCAGTATTACACAACCAGACAGCTTATGCCAAGTTTCAGCCTCAACTTTACAAAACCAGCGTTAATACGGTATTCTTGTTATAATGAGGGCAAGAGGAAATTAGTTTGTATCGAGCACCGCGGGGAACCACAGACATCCTACCCAAGGAGCAAGCGTACCGCCGTTATATAGAGCAAAAAGCAGTCGCTATCTGTCAGCTCTATGGCTATGAGCGTATTGATGCCCCTACCTTTGAGCACACAGGGCTTTTCACTCGTAGTGTCGGCGATAACACCGACATTGTCGAAAAGCAAATGTACACCTTTACCGACCGGAGCGGCAACCAGATGACTTTAAGGCCAGAGGGGACAGCACCAGTATGCCGAGCCTATCTGGAACACGGGATGCACAACCTGTCTCAACCAGTAAGGCTATATTATATTACCGCTATTTTTAGATACGAAAGACCCCAGTCCGGAAGATACCGACAACACCATCAATTTGGCTACGAGGCCATTGGCGATGATGACCCCGCTCTTGATGCTGGGGTCATTGATATGGCCTGGCAATTCTTCCTCTCTCTAAACCTTCACCGCTTATCACTTCAGCTAAACAGTATTGGTTGCCGACAGTGCCGACCCGACTATCTAACTGTCCTGAAAGATTACTATGCTAACTACGTTCACGGCCTGTGCCCAAACTGCACAACCAGGTTAAAGCTAAATCCACTCCGCTTACTCGACTGTAAAAAACCGCAGTGCCAACACATAGCTAGCACTGCCCCTAAAAGCACTAGCTATCTTTGTCCAGAATGTGATGAACACTTCATCAAGTTAAAGAGATACCTGAAGCTGCTTGGCTTACCCTTTGTTGTAAACCACCGCCTAGTTCGGGGTCTGGACTACTATACCAAGACAGTCTTTGAGATTCAGCCGGAAGCAGAGGGAGCGCAGAGCACTTTGGGCGGTGGAGGGCGGTACGATGACCTGATTGAGGAATTGGGGGGGAAACCTACTCCAGCCATTGGCTTCGCTACTGGCGTAGAGCGAATCATACTCAATCTGGAGAAACAGGAATGCCCTATTCCAGCTCTACCCAAACCACTGGTTTTTATCGCCTTTGTGGGTAACGAGGCCAAAGATAATGTAATAAAACTGACTTCCACACTTAGACGGGCAGGTATTCGGGTAATAGAAGTCTACGGTAATAAGAGCCTAAAAGCTCAATTAAGGCAGGCTACTGCCCTTGGCTCCGATTACACTGTGATTATAGGAGAGCAGGAGATAAAGACGGGTACGGTGATACTACGGGATATGACCACTGCCCAGCAAAAGACAATACCTACCACTAAATTACAGGCAGAACTAATAAAAATGGATAAGAAGGAAGAAAGAACAAAAAATTTAGACTATTCCCCACGCTATTAGTTCCGATCATCATCGGTCTAACTACCTGCGGTAGGGTAACTTCGCTTTCGCACGTGTAGAGTAGGTATTGGAATCATACGGCGAGAAAGGAAACCCATAGTCCGTTTTACCGGATACTAATATTACCGCCACCGAGATGTACTGCCTTGAACCCGAAGGTATTATAGACCAAGAAAAAGAATATCTGAAAATACTCGGAGCGACAGAAAGCTAATACATCCAAGACAACAAACTCCAGATATCCAGTGGTAATCAATCACTGATTTTCAAACGTGGGTTAGCCACGGCTGGTTGTTAATTTCCCAACTTCACTTCACGGCTAAATTATGCTATAATGCACCGTGTGTGCAATCCCTCTTTAACTCTAGCAACTACAAATAACTAGCAACAAGGAGGTAAAGGACAACTATATGACACAAGATATGCCTTCTCCAACTGAACCATTAAATAACGAGTACACTGCCGATGATATCCAAGTCTTAGGCATGCGGGAAGCGGTACGCCGAAGACCTGGAATGTATATCGGGAGCACCGACCAACGTGGGCTACACCACCTTATGTACGAAATCGTCTACAACTGCGTTGATGAAGCTATGGTGGGTTGCTGCACTAGGATTACGGCTACCATTCAAGAGGATGCTACAGTTGTAGTTGAAGATGATGGGCGAGGCATTCCGGTGGAGATTCACCCCACCACCAATATCTCCGCTCTGGAGACAGTAATGACAACACTACACGCGGGGGCCAAATTTGGTGGTCGTAGCTACCAAGTATCAGGTGGTTTACATGGCGTCGGTGCCTCCGTAGTAAATGCCCTCTCCTCCTCTCTCAAGGTTAGTGTCAAGCGTGATGGAAAATTGTATGAGCAGGAATACCAGTATGGTATACCCCAAGAGAAGGTTAAAACCGTTGGAGTAGCCAACGATACCGGCACTACCATTATCTTCCTCGCCGATAAGGAGATATTTGATAAGGTCACTTATGACTTTAATACCCTTAGTGAACGGATGAGAGAGATAGCTTACCTGAATAAAGGACTGGAAATATCTCTTAAAGATGAAAAGAAAAACATCGAAAAGACGTTCTACTTTGAGGGGGGGATTGCCAGCTTTATTCGTCACCTTAACCGAAACAGGGCAGTTCGCCATCCTCTCCCCATTTATATCTCCAAAACAGTGGATAGTACCGTAGTTGAAGCCGCACTTCAGTATAATGATGGCTTTACCGAATCCACCTTCAGCTTTGCTAACTGTGTAAATACCATAGATGGCGGCAGCCATCTCACTGGCTTCCGTTCCGCACTAACCCGGGTACTTAACGACTATGCCCATAAAAATAAATTCCTCAAGGAGGACGAACCTAACCTGACTGGTGAAGATGTCAGAGAAGGGCTTACCGCCATTATCAGTGTTAAACTTACCGAACCACAGTTTGAAGGACAGACTAAAACCAAGCTGGGTAACCTTGAAATCAAAAGCGTGGTGGAGAGCTCCGTTGGTGATGGTCTATCTCTCTACCTTGAGGAGCACCCTGATGACGCCAGGAGAATTATAGAAAAGTGCCTTACCGCCGCCAAAGCCAGAGAAGCCGCACGAAAAGCTCGCGATTTGATTATCAGGAAGAGCAGCCTGGATACGGGCACTCTGCCCGGGGTGCTGGCTGACTGCTCAGAAAAGGAACCTTCCCACTGTGAATTGTATTTGGTAGAGGGACCATCCGCCGGAGGCTCCGCCAAACAGGGGCGTAATCGTCGCTTCCAAGCAATACTCCCCCTACGGGGTAAAATCATCAATGTGGAAAAGGCCCCCACCGATAAAATGCTGGCTCATGAAGAAATCCGCGCCATCATTACCGCCATAGGAACTAGCTTAGATGACGAATGCGACCTATCGCGACTCCGCTACCACCGAGTTATCCTAATGAGCGACGCCGATGTGGATGGCTCTCATATTCGTACCCTGCTGCTCACCTTCTTCTACCGACACATGGTAGAGATCATTACCCACGGTCACCTGTTCATTGCCCAACCACCTCTGTATCGGATTAAAGCCAGTAAGCAACAGCATTGGGTTTATTCGGAGCAAGAAAAAGATGAGATAATGCGTAAGCTAAGAGAGACTAAAAAGGTGGAAATTCAGCGCTATAAAGGGCTGGGAGAGATGAGCGCTGAGCAATTATGGGAAACCACTATGAATCCGGCTACACGCACTCTACTGGCGGTAAGTTTAGAGGATGCCACCAAAGCTGACCACATATTCCATGTGCTAATGGGGGGAGAAGTGCCACCCCGTAAAGCCTTCATCCAAGCCCACGCCAAGAGCGTCAAGAACCTGGATATCTAATGCCTTGCCTCCGATTTTCACCCATAATAATTCTAAGTCTTTAGCTTCTTCATCAAAAGGGCAATATTTTTCCCAAAGTTCCAGGCGGTGGCAAGCCCTTCCTCATCCTCCCTAACTTCTCCCTTTTCGCGGCCAAATGCTATGTTCCAGTAAGTTGAACCGGGCATAAAGAATCCTAGGATGTGAAACCAGTACATAATCTGGGCGAATGCAAAATTCTGCCCAGCGCGGCGGGCTACAACCAATGGTCCGCCCACCTTACCGACAAACACCTTCCTACGACCGCCAATAAAGCCGACTCTTTCCATAAACGCTTTTAATAACGCGGTGGCCGAACCATAGTATACTGGTGAAGCTAATATTATTCCCTCACTATCTTTCAATTTAGCATATAGCGGGAACAAGTCATCATCAATAGGACACATCTCTTCACTACGACAACCCATACAGGCATTACAGGGTCGGATGTCCAGTCCAGTTAACCTTATTAGCTCAGTAGTTAATCCTTCCTCTTCTATCGCCGCTAAAGTATGTCTAGTGATAATTTCGGTGTTCCCATCTTTTCTCGGACTACCGACAACACCAATAGCTTTCACGATATCCCCCCTAAGAAGTGATATATAGCTTATGCTCTTTAATATACCGGCCCACCGGCTCAGGGACAAGGTGACGAATAGATAGGCCCTGCGCCACTCGGTCTCTAATCTCTGAAGCACAGATATCCACCCGTGGCGCATCGAGCAAGATAACGCTCTGAGATAACCCCGGAATAACCGATTCCAGAGTATCAGGGTCAGGAATGTGATAGCCCATTCTGGGAACCGCTACTAGATTACACATTTTAATAATTTGAGCCGCATCCTTCCACCGGGGCAACTCAACCAAACTATCCCAACCTAAAATAAAAACCAGTTTACCATCAGCCCCATATCGCCTTTGTAATTCGGCAATGGTGTCAGCCGTATACGATGGTCCAGCTCGCTCTACCTCCATAGTAGACAGCTTAAAGCAAGGCCTATTAGCAATGGCAAGGCTCACCATCTGGACGCGTTGCTCGGCAGTCGCAATAGGGCTGTTCACCCTTAGCCACGGCTGGCCAACTGGCACAAATAGAATCTCAGTTAAGTTTAACTGACTTACAACCTCCTCCGCCACAAAAAGATGACCGATATGAATGGGGTCAAAAGTTCCCCCCAGCACCCCTATATCCATTTTACTCCCACTCCCATTCTAAATACCCACAACGAACTTTGTCGCCAGATTTAACCCCAGCTTTCTCCAACGCCTTGCTAACACCTAGTCTAATGAGCCTCTTTTTGAGGTGCCACAGTACCTCAAGCCCAGTTTCATCGGTTCTAGCGACCAGCCGCTCCAGTGCCGGGACCACTATAACAAAAGTGTCTCCCTCTTTATGCACACTGGCTCCACTTCCGCGGGGCTGGGGACGAAAAACCTTCCTGGGACCTCCCACACCAACTGGTGCCTCAACAGCAATTACCTGAAGCATCTTCATGGTGCCCGCCATAAGCTCGGAAACACCCTTCCCAGTGACTGCCGAAATTAAAAAGACAGCAGTCCCAACCTCCGTAAAGGCATCCCTTTTCTCTAATAACCGCGTCTCAACTGGAGATAAATCTATTTTGTTTAGCGCCACCACTTGTGGTTTTTTAGCCAGCGCTGCATCAAACAAACTGAGCTCAGTATTAATCCGTATCATATCTTCAACAGGAGATATGGAATTACCATCTATCAAATGAATAAGCATTTTAGTTCGCACAATATGCCGCAAAAAATCATGCCCCAAACCTCGACCCGTATGAGCCCCATCTACTAGTCCAGGAATCTCCGCCAACACAAATCTTCGTTGGTTAACATCAACCACCCCCAAAACAGGATCTCGTGTGGTAAATGGATAACTATCTACCTTAGGCTTGGCAGCCGAAACTGCTGCCAAGAGAGTGGACTTACCCACATTAGGATAGCCAATAATACCGACATCAGCAATAAGCCTTAACTCCAAAATTACCGAAGCCTCTTCCCCACCCTCCCCCTGACGAGCAATCTGCGGAACCTGATTAGTAGATGAAGCGAAATGAGTGTTACCCAATCCCCCCCTACCCCCTCTAGCTATTACAACTTTTTGTCCTGGCTGCTCCAAATCCGCAATTTCGACCTCACCACCTATTTGTGTTTTACTTAAGAGTACAGTTCCTACCGGCACTGTTAACAACAGGTTGTTTCCCCTTTTACCGTGCTTTTTTTTTCCTCCGCCATTTTTACCATCAGCAGCCTTATACACCCCCTTTTGTTTGAAAAGTCTCAAATCAGTTACATCGTAACCAGCCCTAACCACTACAGCTCCCCCGTCCCCCCCATCACCCCCATCAGGGCCACCAAAGGGAACATACTTCTCCCTCCGGAAGCTTACCACCCCGTTACCCCCATCACCTGCCCTAACTATTATTTCTACTCTACCATCCATCTAACCATCTAATAAGTTAATTAATTACTTACTAAGTAACTAATTTATTGTAACACTATTAATTAGTAGAAACACGAAACGGAAAAACCTGTGTTAAGAGTGAAACGGATTTTTATAAAAAATTATTTAAGAAAAAGGTGACTACAGGATTTTTTCCTTATCGAAAATTAGGGGAGAGTTATACAAGAATTGGTGTAGTAATCCACAATTTATGAAATCGTCAGGCCTTTTTTGCTTTTACTTGGGGCCTGATTCTTCGTTGTATATCTGAGATTTTATCCCTTAAGTAAGAATTGGCATTAATCTCATTGGCAATTTTTTGATAAGCGTAGGTAACTGTTGCTGGGTCTCTACCCCCTAGTTCTTTACCGATTTGAGTAAGTGAGCATTTTATCTCCTGCTTAATAACATACATGGCCACCTGGCGGGCTAAAGCAGTTTCCTTATCTCTTTTTCTACTCCTTAAATCTATAGGAGTTAGCTCGAAACTACAGGCTGCTGCTTCTACTACCAGGCTGGGTGTGATAGAAAAACCTCTAGGAGTTTTACTGGCTATGTCTTCCAGAGCTTCAGCGGTTAGCTCAGGGGTGATTTCCGCTCTAGTCAGTCTGGCGAAAGCAATAACCCGGTTTAGAGAACCTTCTAGTTCCCTGATGTTTTGCTGAGATCGCTGTGCTATAAGCTCCAGTGTGTCCGAAGTAATAGCTATCCCTTTTTGCTCAGCTTTAACCCGTAAAATAGCTAAGCGCGTCTCAAAATCAGGTGGTTTCATATCAGCAACTAACCCCCATTCAAAACGGGAACGTAGTCGTTCCTTTAGTAGGGACATAGATTTTGGGGGGCGATCACTAGTAAGAACAATCTGGTGATTGGCATTATGTAGTTCATTAAAGGTATGGAAGATGCTTTCCTCAGTTTGTTCCTTCCCGCTAATGAAGTGGATATCATCAATCAACAACATATCAACATTCCTGTATTTATGACGGAAGAATTCCGTCTGCTTATTCCGGATAGCATTTACGAATTCATTAGTAAATTGTTCGGCACTGACATAAAGTACCCGAACATTACTGGCTGAAGCCACGTAACCAATAGCGTGTAAAAGATGGGTCTTACCCAAACCGACTCCCCCGCATATAAATAGTGGGTTGTAGATATGTCCCGGCTTTTCGGCTACGCCTATGGCAGCGGCGTGAGCCAAGCGGTTACAGTTACCTATAATGAAGGAATCAAAAGTATACTTGGGGTTGAATGGTGATGGGCTGGTTGGGGTGACCGGAGTGATTTTTGGATTCTCCCCATTGTTGCTTAGTGAATCTTGATGCGCGTTATCTATCTTAAAAAGGACTTGGATATTGCGGCGAGTAAGGCTAATGAGTGTTTTTTCAATTAAGGAGCGTTGGTTCTTATCCAAAT
>CAYFEZ010000042.1:0-8894 GCA_964342215.1 uncultured Dehalococcoidales bacterium
GCACCTTTTCCCCGACTGATTCCCAGCCATCGCCACCAATATCACGCTTAAGGTAGGGCCGCGCCGCCCGGTGAATCCGCTTCTTTTCATCTACCCCTAACGGATTTAAGAACCAACTAAATTTAGTCCACTCCGAGACGAAGGTCATCCGTCTTACCTCCACTCCCAGCTTACCCAACTCAATCTCTACATCTAGATTAGAAAAAGGCTCCAGCACTACATAGAACTCCCCTGTGATGCCCACTACAAGTGGTTTAGCCTGACTATCCTTAGTTATCTGGCTAAGCTGGTTAATATAATTTCTCTGAATCTTCTTCAGGGTACGATGGTCATCTGCCTGGTCAATATCCTTAACGGCCTTAAGAAACAAATGGTTAGCCGTCCCCTTAATTAACTCTACCGCACGTACCTTGTGCACAACCCGTTCTATTTTATCCATAGCATTTAGCTTAGCCAGTCCAAAACGGAAAGCAGAGATAATCCGGAACCAGTGGGCATTGTTTGATAAGCGCTTAATCATACCGAGTATACCCAGAAGCTTTCGTTCGGAAACTCCTACCGGGACCATTTCAAAGCGATAGCCCAGGGTTCGGAGAATCTCTTCTTGCGTCTTGGCATAGTAACCTAAGCGACAGATGCCATAACCAGCAGGCACAATCAGGGTATCTGCTCCCAGCTCAGCAGCTTCAATCAAATTCCCCAGAGTCAATTTAAACGGGATGCACAATCCTTCCGGAGAGTGTTTGACACCCAGGGACAAAGTACGCTGGTTATTGACTGGCGGTATGACAAAGTCAACATTAAGCCTTTGGAATAGGGCCCTAAACGGTATATATAGATTGCCCATATGGGGCATACCTATGCGCATTCTACTACCTGTCTCCTTCTTCTGTTTATCATATCCAAGAACGCTTCCATCCTCGTAAGGATACCCGTCTCAGCAGTATGTTCTTCCATTGTAAGGCTCATAAAAGGGGTCGCCTTTAGCCTGGCCGCCTGCCGCTGTACCATATCCATCATTAGCGAATCCGGCCCACACCCAAAGGCCATTACACCGATAATACCATCAACCCCCTGCCGTAAGTAGTATTCTCCACTACCTACCACTTCATGCTCGTACGTCCAATAAGCTCTACCCACCAGTCTAGCTGTAGCCAATTCAAGCTCCCCAACAGCAATCATCTCCGGCACCACCACCCTGTTATGAGCCTGCTCCAGACGATAAATAAGCCGGTGATTTATATGCTCGTCATAGAGGAGGTAAGGGTGACCAATTAGGGCAATAGTAGCCTGTGCTGTGGTTGAGGGATAGGAAGATACTTTTGACTCAGCTTCAAAGGTACCGTACATTCCGGCTAGTGCCTGTGGTGGGGTTAACTCCTGGCGGAACATCAGTTGCTGATAGTTCAAGTGAGCTTGCCAGGCAGCTATACCAGCTCTCTTGACCTTAAGCGGATTCGAAGTAAAATATCGTCCCAACTGGAAAATAGCTTGATACATGTTACGCTTCCCCTTGTTAACATCAATATCTATATCCAGGATAGGGGGAGATTCCGGGACAACTGCCTTGGTCATATCTGGTAAGCCCAGAAACTTAGCACAATTATAAACCTTTCTTTTTACACTACGGATGGCCGGAATAAAAATATAGTCGCACTTATCCACTAAGCAAAGAACATGGCCCACGTAAACTTTTACTGGCAAACAAGTGTCAGCTACTACTCGAGACGAACCTGCGGCCAGCGTAACCTGAGTAGTTGCCGGTGAAACAACCACTTCTGCCCCCAACTCCTCAAAGAAAGTCTGCCACATCGGGTAATATTGGTAGTAGAGTAATGCCCTCGGAATGCCCACCTTAATCATTTTTATACCTGAATTCTTCTCCAACTTTGATAACTATTTTGGGACTACCTGCTAAATCAACAACAGTCATGGCCATGGCCTTAGCAGCATCAATTAGCCCTTGAATGCCGGCTTCCGAGGCAGTTGCCCTGGCAAACTGAGGAGAATGGGCGATTACTTCGGACGGAACTATAGCAACAAAGGGGTGAATACTAGGCACCAGTTGACTGATATTACCCATATCAGTACTACCAAAGGCTCTATCCGGCTCAGCTATTTTAACCCAGCGTCCTAAAGATTGCATATTTCGCTGGAACAACCGAGCTAGGGCCATATTATTGCGCATGGGAGCATAGCGTGTGCCTCCCCACCTATATTCCAGACGGGCACCATTAGCGGTGGCAGCACCGACAAAACAATTCAGCACCCTTTCTTTTAGCTCGTCAAGATAGGTATCGTCCTCAGCACGTACCAGAAAGGTGCCAGCGCTATGGGCCGGGACAATATTAGCCGCTTCTCCACCATCGGTAATAATGCCATGGATGCGGGCGGTGTCCTTGATGTGCTGCCGCAGCGAGTTAATAGCCGCAAAAGAGTTTAGCATCGCTTCCAAGGCATTGATACCCGCCTCCGGTCGGGCCGCCGCGTGAGCCGCCTCACCAAAGAATTCAACATCTAGAGTCACGCAAGCGAGGGCTTGGGTAGTAGCCGTATTATATGCCCCTGGGTGCACTATCATCGCCATATCTATATCATCAAATGCCCCTCTATCCGCCATTATGATTTTACCTCCGTATAGTTCCTCGGCGGGTGTACCGATAACATGGATACTGCCCCCGAACTGGTTAATAGCTAGCTTAGCCGCTATTCCAGCGCCAACGGCGCTGGCAGCCATTAGATTATGACCACAAGCATGCCCCAAGTCAGGCAGGGCATCATACTCCGCCAGTATTGCGATGGCCGGTTTGCCCTGTCCATAACACCCCCGGAAAGCCGTGGGTAGATCACAAATACCTCGTTCTATAAAGAATCCATCTTCTTCCAGGTACTGGGTTAACCAGGTAGATGCCTTGACCTCCTGGAAACCTAATTCAGGGTTAGCATGCACTTTCAAACTCAGCTCACTAAGCTGGTGGCGACGTGCATCAATTTCACCGATAACTAAAGCTTTTAATTCCTGTATTGTGATATCTTTCGATAACCGACGCATTCAATCCCTTCTCCCTAGGGGGAATAGTTATGGTTAGAGCCTATTATAGCCTAACGCCACCAAGATTTCTAGCTTCCCTACCTCTAGTAAGAACTGGAATAAATCAGGAAAGTACCAATCAAAGCATGATAATCTCAAATGGAGTATCACTCAAACAGCGCTAATACGGGAAAAGAATAGATTGGCGATTAGGCCAGCGATGGGAGGGAAGAAGAAAGTACAGGCGAGACGAATCAGCGCGAATTGCCAACCCATCAAACCCATCTCCAAAGGCAACCGACTAACCGCCAATAATGACCAAGCGGTCAAAAAAGCTACCATAGTACCAATACTAGCTCCAGCCCGCAAAAGTCCGGCAGCAATAGGTAAACTAACGAAGGGACCACCGGGCATAATAGCGCCGATACCAGTACCAATCAGGATACCTTTCAAACCGGATTCGCTACCTATCCACTTGGATATCATTTCCGTAGAAACAAGTTGTGGAACCATACCAGCTATTATGAAAGCCAGAATAAGCAAAGGGGTAATTTGTAGTAGCAGCATCCCGGCTGCTTTTAACCCCAGAATATGTTCTCCGCCTCCTTTTTGATATCCGATAAAAAGAAGGATGATGGCAATTACCCCCATTATTATCGTTGGAATAAGCATTGGCGGTAATCTCCTTTTTTTACTCATAAGTCTTCTCCTCGCATGGTTTATCATAGCTACCGGCAGTAATACTGTCAATATAAGATAGTTTATGAACCTATACCCCGGACCCGCTCTCCTTTAGTGGAGAAGGGTTCCTCTCGATATAGCCATAGTTAGATAAATTAAACCGCGTAACAAAGTACGCTGAGAGAGATGCCACACTTTGAAAGCATAATCCCATGTCTAGAATTCTCAACCGAATTCCAACCCAATAATCTAATTTATCACAAATAATACACTAAACGACAACAGGTCATTTATGTTCTGATTAAACATCTCCACGATAAAGAAGGTTTCGGTTATCGAAAGATACCACAAAAGTTGAATAAGAGTAGAATAAAGACCCATAGAGATAAGGAGTGGTTTAGTTTATCCGTTATCACAGGCCTAAAGAGGAAACACGAACATGACCTAACGATTGTGCAGATAATAAATCAACATTTCCCAACTAAAATCTCAGTATTGGTATATTTTTTACCAATATTTAAAACTTTATTAGGATTCATGTATAAAAATAGAATAAGTGTAAAACAGAAACCAATCAACGGTAGTGGGCTGAAGCCCCACCCCCCACTTCCTGATTACTGTTCCTCACCAGTCGGCATATATTCCAGGATTACTCAGGACTACTCTGAAGTCAGCTTACCCGCAATTGCCCAGTTATGCTTGGCGTTATCCTTAAGGATGACTTGTACCCCTTCAGCGGGAACACCCATCTTCACCCACACCGAAGTTATACCCTCCACAATCTGCTTCTTCTGCTCAATGGTGCGCCCCTCCCACATTTCCACAATAACTACTGGCATAACACCCTCCTTTTTTGATTAGTTAAATAATACCCACTTTCTCTATCCACAGCAAATGTAATATATTATTACCCAATTTTCAACATAGTTATAGCTAGGAAGATTAACTATCTCATCTAATCACCCTTCTTCAGTCGCAGGCATATATTCCTAGAAAAGAATTTCATTGGGAAGTAGTAGGCTCTTTCGGGGAATGACTTTAACACCTTAAAGCCAGATTTCTGCACCAAACTCTCCAACTCAAGGTAAGAAAACAGATAATAATAGCGATATACGGTCTTCCCTTTCCCCCGCCACGGCACCGCCACCTCCCGCCGGCTTAACCAGAACCGGGGTTGCCACCGATTCCATACGGTAATAAAAGCTTCACCACCTGGCTTTAATACCCGTCTCAGCTCGTTTAGAGCTACTTGTCTCTCCTGCCTACCTTCTATATGGTGGTAGGTAGCTACTGATATTATCCAATCAAAAGTTTCGTCAAGAAAGGGGAGATGAATTACATCAGCCAGAGACAGGCTGACCGCAAAATTAAACTTTCGGGAGTATGTTCGGGCAAACCTTAGCATCTCAAGGGAAAAATCCACACCATATAGGTCAAAGGTTTGCTTGAATGGTAGAAAGTCAGGGCCATGGGCACAGCCAATATTTAGTAGCCTGCCCGCCCGCCACCTACGGGCCATTGCCTCTAGCTCATCACGGAATATTGACCAGTGCCGGAAATTATACCAGCTAGGAGCTATTTGGTCGAATACGTCTCTAGTCCTCACAAAAATTCTTTCTAGAGGAGTTAGTAATTAGGCATAAAATAATATCTAAATCCCAAGCCCACCATCCACGCTAATACAGACCCCGGTAAGCATTGAAGATTCATCAGAAGCTAGATATAAGGCAGTACAAGCAACGTCTTCCGGTGTGGCCATACGACCCAAAGGAACATTACGACTATATGATTCCCAGTATTTCTCCCAGCCCGTATCCTTAGCTTCCTCAGCAGCTAACCGCCTAGCCAGGGGAGTGTCGACCAGCGTTGGGTAAAGACAATTAACCCGAATTTTATCTGGAGCCAACTCAACCGCTAAGGCCCTAGTCAACATTATGACCGCCCCCTTAGCACTAGAATAAGCCGAAAGATGTGGGCGGCGGGCCCTTACCCCTAACAGGGAAGCGGTATTAATGATAACGCCACCACCGGCCTTTTTCATCTCGGGCACAACATATTTCGTCACTAGAAAGACGCCCTTGACATTAACGGCATAAACACTCTCCCACAACGATTCGTCCATATTCTCCACTGGAGTAGGCTTTTGCTCAGCACCGGCATTACTGAAAAGCACGTCAATTTTTCCAAAGGTATCTACGGTTTCCCTGATTAAACACGCCACTTCAGAAGCCATGGTGACATCAGTACGGACAAAAATAGCCTCACCACCATTAGACTTAATATTAGTTACCGTCTCTTCACCAGTAACACGGGTCCGTTGAGCCACCACTACTCTTGCCCCTTCTTTGGCAAATAAATATGCCGATGCCCTCCCTATCCCAGAACCGCCACCGGTAATTATAGCTACCTTGTTGCCCAGTCTCATTCCCAATTCTCCCATTTACCACTATTTTACCGACTATCCATTGTTCCCGCCACTTAGAGTGGGAACACTTTGGCCATATCCTACACCTACTCGTCACCACTGTCAATGTACCTCAGGCACCCACATGCCCCCAAATAACCCCAGCTTATTGGTTTCTATTCCGGTAACTTTACAAATTCCTTTACCCACGCAATATTTTTAACCATCATCACAACTATTGACAAGTATCCCCGGAAGATGAGATATTAGTCTAGCCAAGCGAATATAGGTATCTGGCGAAACCATCAAAGGAGGTAGTAATGGGTGTCAAAGTGACGGACCAGAAAACAGGGGAAGAGACTACCGGTAAATTCGCAGCGATAAAGAGCGGCCAAGTTAATCTCTATACGGGTATCACGCCCGATAAGAAAGGTGGCTGGCGGGGCTGTGGCAAGCGGCTACTATTTCCTACGGACAGCGTAACTGTTACCGCCGATGAACCGGCAAAAGAGTTAAGGCACGACAGCTAAGATATTCCTGTAAGAAAAAGGCCACCCTCAAGTTAGTGCCCTCACTTTTGGATTTGGACCCGGGCGGAGTTGAAGGGAAAAGCTCCTGCAGGTGAGGGTTCGTCTTTGGTCAATACGTTAGGATTTCCGCCTCTATCTACTCCGTTTTCATCCGGATCATACTGGGTCCCCTGATATACTGCCACAACTCCAGGTATAATTCTATCTGTTATTCTCATTTTTATGATTATAGTCCCATTATCATTAAATACTCTAACTGTATCACCGGTCTCAATATCACGTTCCTCAGCATCTTTGGGATTAACCCAAACTTCGTGAGTATAAAGCTTCAAGAGAGACGGAACATTCGAAAAGATGCTGTGTGAACGATACATGAAATGCGGTGTTACTAGTCGAAGCGGATACCTTCCTACCGACGGACTATCTATGCTTTCTGCCTCTATATATTCTGGAATAGGAGGTATGTAGCTAAGGTATTTAGTTTTTGCAAAGTCCATCTTCGCCAGGGTCTCAGAGTATATTTCAATTTTACCTGATGGTGTGGGAAAAGGGTTATTTTCTGGGTCGTCTATTTGTTTTTTAAAGGCAACCCACGGTTCCTTAAGTTCAAATTTGTAGAAGCCTTGTTTCTTAAATTCATCATAGTCCGGAATGTCCGATTGTTCAACAAAACTCCTCAGCCATTCGTCTTCTGTCTTCGGGTTGTAACCGGAGAGCCCGAGTTTATCAGCTAACCCGTTGAATATTTCAATGTCAGACTTGCATTCATACATCGGTTCAGAAACCTTGTTGCTATGTAAGGCGTAACGCCCTTTCAGCCAAGGGGTATATATGTCATTTCTTTCAAAGTGAGTGGTAGCAGGCAACACTATATCAGCAAACTTAGCAGTAGACGTCATAAAGTGCTCATGGACAACCATAAACTCTAATTTTCTAAGTGCTTCGGCACCTTTATTTATGTTTTCAGTCTGGTTAAGCGGGTTTCCACCCACTACATACATCATTTTTGCATCAGAAGGAAACCCACCGGCCTTCCCCAAAAGAATACAATCGGCCCATTTATCACCTCTAATCGAAACGTTAAGGGGGTTTTCCCCAGCGGGTAAGCTGCCCATGCGGACGGCATAACCAGACTCGTTACCCCCGGCGCCTCCAGACACACCAATGTTGCCGGTCATCGCCTGAAGGGTAAAAGCCATCCGGTGAAATTGCTCCCCAAAATGGGTTCTACCCGGAGCAAAACCCTGGATAAGGGCGCCGGGCCTCGTGGTAGCATACAGTCTGGCTATACTCTCTATGGTTGCGGCGGGGACACTGGTAATGTTTTCCGCCCATTCAGGAGTTTTCGGGACGCCGTCTTTACTTCCTAAAATATAGTCTTGAAAAATTCCGAATCCGGTTGTGTATTTATCTAGATATGCCTGGTCTTGAAGTTCCTCTCTAATCATAAAATAAGCCATTGCCGCTAACATGGCAGTATCGGTACCTGGTTTAATAGGTACCCAGCGTGCCTCCAAAGTTTTTGCCGTATCGGTATATATAGGGTCAATACTGATAATTTTACATCCGGCTTTTTTAGCCTGAGAAATATACCAGAATGTACCGGTACCTTGTATGGTGACTTTAGGATTGAATCCCCATAAGATAATCAGACGGGAGTTTAACAAGTCATCTCTCTCATTAGCATCCATAGAAAATCCCTTATAGGTATTAGGGGGGTTTAATGTATATTTAGACGCAAAAGTCAGACCTTCATATGATGGCACGCTCCAAAACTCTATACTTCCCCCGAACTTTCTAAACAGCCGCTTAGGCACACCGACAAAACTTCCATATAGGTGACCGGTCTCACCGCCATGGCTAAACAAAAGAAAGGCGGAATTACCGTAAGCGCTCTTGATGCGTTTCATCTCACTGGCAACAGCGTCTAGGGCTTCATCCCAGGAGATGCGTTCAAACTTACCCTCACCCTTCTCCCCAACTCTCCTTAAGGGATACTGTAACCGGTCGGGCGAATTGAACCTTTCATTGGAATAGAGCCCCCTAATACAAGCTCTAAGTTCCGGGTCAGCAACTGTTGTTATCTTCACCATTTTCCCATTATGTATGTGAGCGTGAAGAACACACCTGCCCCCGCAATCGTGCGGACAGACCGTAGGGATAATTTCCGTCATTTTTCTGCCTCCTACCTGATTACTATGCTACCTTTGCCTCTCCCAGATAAACTTACCAATAATATACTAGAATT
>CAYFEZ010000043.1:0-8845 GCA_964342215.1 uncultured Dehalococcoidales bacterium
GATGGTGGTTGAAAAGTTAATGCTTTAGTTATGTCAACCATTTCAGTAATATCACCTACCGTGATTATACCAGCCTGAGTAAAAGCTGCCTGGTAAATCTCGTATTTGCCAGCCAGGGCCCCGGTATGGGATAAGGTAGCCTGATTAAGCCCCTCACCCCGCCCTCCCTTATAGGCAATAATAGGCTTTCGCTTCACTACCTGCCTGGTTATGTCCATAAACCGACGGGGTTCCTCTAAGCCTTCAATATACATAACTATTACTTTAGTCTCCTCATCTTCACCAAGATATTTCACCATCTCAGCGAAATCAAGGTTACACCGGTTACCCATACTTATAGCTTTACTAATACCCACATTATGGTCAGTCAAATCAAAAACTATAAGACCACATACTCCTCCGCTTTGAGCGACAACAGCCACATTACCCACCTTAGCTGAACCATATTCAGTGCGGAAAGTAGCGTTAAGGTTAGCCCGAGGATTTATTACTCCCAGGCAATTCGGACCTATAATCTTCATCCTACCATTATTAGCTATGTCTCTGATCTTGTTTTGCAAATCAAACCCAACCCCAGTACCCATCTCCTTAAACCCACTGGTAATTATGATTACTCCCTTCACACCCTTAACAACACACTCCTCCATCACCGGAAGGATTAGATGAGCAGGAATAACAATAATCACTAAATCAACCTTCCCCGGTATAGCAGTAATCGAAGGATACACCTTCAAGCCGAAAAGCGTCGATAAGCTAGGATTAACTGGATAGACCATACCCTTGAACCCAGCGTCTATCAAACTTTTTACACACGAATGACCCATCTTCCCCGTGTCGTCTGAAACCCCTACTACGGCAATGGCTCGGGGATAAAAAATAGAGTCTAATTGCTCCACCAAATCCATATTCTTAACTAATCCTTCCCGACAAATAATTTGCATTACACACTACTGTTCACTCCCCCATATCTAATGCGGCTCCATAGAGACACTATTTAACATAGGAAAACCTAACGGATTCAGATTATATCCCTTAACATACGGCTTAACCAGAATATAATTCCGCCCGAACCATAAAGGCAGGCAAGCAGCATCATCAACCAACTTTTGCTCAGCATGCTGGTATAGTTCTAGGCTCAGATCACCGTCCTGCTCTATACCAGCCATCTCCAGCAGTGCATCTACCTCAGGATTACTATATTCCCCGTGGTTATTATCGGCACCACTATAAAACAAAACTTCCAAAAAATCCTGTGGGTGCGGGTAATCAGCTACCCAACCAATATCGAACATTTCCTCCTTCTCCTCTTTGAGGTGATAGAGAAACCTCTCTGGCTCCAACTGCCTCACCGTTACCTTCACCCCCAGATTGTTGCGCCACTCCTGAACAATAGCCTCCAGTCCCGGAGACACTAGGCCTCCCAAGCCAGCGGTAGTAATGGTGATAGGCGGCAAATTGGATACATCGCCATACTTAGAGCCAGCGATCAGCTCCCTTGCCACACTTACATTATAATTTTGCCCGGATAAATCTTCATTGAACCCGGGCATCCCCGGTGGTAGGATACCGTCTGCCGGCTGCAGCATATCCCGGTATACCAGAGAGGCTAATTTATCCTGGTCAATAGCTTGAGTAAAAGCACGACGAATATTAACATCGTCAAACGGTGGTTTACTATGATTAAAACCGATATACCAGAAACTTAACTCAGGGAGTACTGCTAACTGCTGATAAAAGGGGCCTGTTTTATCAATAACTTTGTCAATATAATTAAGGTAGACGCTGGTGACATCAATTTCATTCGTTTCATACATATTCATCGGCACACCGCCCCACAACCAGAAGAAAACAAAATTAACCCGTGCGAGTTCTCCGTAGTAAAACTCATTCCGCTCCAGGACAAGCTGGCTACCTTCGTCCCACTGCCTGAGTTTAAAGGGACCGGTCCCATTCGGACTATGCCACCACTTCTCCCCCGATTCCACATTGGCTTTATCTACAACAAAAGCGGTAGGATAGGTCAGCTTGGACAAGAAATAGGCTTTAGGCTTATCTACAATTACCTGAAGAATGTACTCATCAATAACCCTAACTCCGCTAATCTCCTGACTTTCACCAGCTAACACTTCCTTAACCCCGACAATGTCACCCAAGTAGGTGGCTGCCGTCCGAGACCCAGTACCAGGATCACTAGCCCGTTGCCAGGAATACTTGAAATCATCAGCCTCCACTCCCCGTCCATTATGAAACCTGACATCCTCTCGTAAAAAAAAGGTATAGGTACGGTCATCATCACTAATCTCCCACCTATGGGCTATATCAGGTACCGGCTCCAGATTATCATCAAGACGAACCAAACCACTAAACAACTGTACTATATATTGGGAGGAGGTCGTTTCATTGAGAATCGCCGGGTCAAGGGTTAACGGATCAACCCCATACAGATTAAGTTCCTGCTCTCCAGTTACACCAGGTAGCACCGACTTTTGTCCAGAATGACAACCAACACCAGAAAAGCTCAATACCAACAAACTGCCAAATAAGACTATAGAAAGAAAAATAACTCTAATTCTTTTCATTATTTAGCTATGTCACTGCCCCAATCCCAGAATATAGGTTATTTTTTTCTCAGAAACACTCATAAACAGTCTGGTGAGTCGATGAACCTGGCAGCTTTGTTCACGCTGCCAATAGCTCTCATGTAATGAAAGGGCTAATTCTTCAGGGGTTTTCCTGGCCGGTTCCGACGGCAGGGAGTGCCCCCTCCATAATATCCCCAGTGCGGCAATAGCTTTTGCTGCCAAGGCGCCCAACCGCTCTTAACCGGGAAGGTTCGATTCTACCATCAACGCACAACCCATCCTTAACATGCCCTAGAACCACTTCGCCAAAGATAATATCTCTCAAATTATCTCCCTCGCCTAACCCCAACTTTTGCACCAGCTGACACTCCAAGCTAATCTGAGCTTCCACGATGCGAGGAGATTTTACTTTATCAGCAGCGATAGCGGTGAGCCCAACCTTCTCGATTTCATCCACGCTACTCGGGTAGTTGGCTGACGAAAGAATTGTGGGTTTAATGAAGGTTTCACCCATAATATTAACTACAAAATCTCCCGAAAATTCAAGGTTTCTCAACGTATCTTTCTTTTGTCCTCGCTTCAGCCCAAAGGAAACGCAGAGGATTGGCGGCTTCCAGCATACCGGTATAACTAAACTGTAGGGAGCAGCATTATAAACGCCATCTTCCCCTATAGTAGAAATCAAGGCAATAGGAAGCGGACTAATGGAACTACCAATAAGCTCATGTAGCTCCGGTCTCTCCAGATTTGCCATTTCAATCTTCATCCCACTGCTATCTCCAAGATCCTATATCAGGCAGCTAATAAGGCAATCCATGCCTTCCGAATTTCATAATAATTGAATACCCCGCTGCCGTCAAATGCCGCCCATCTGACAAATACCTGTTTACCTCTAGCCACTCAAATTATAATGGAGTTGACAGCAATCACTGTAAGTAGTAGTATCCTCGCAAGCAATAGCGATGCATCCCAAACCAGAATCTACAAAACGCTTACATGCACTCGATAACTCAACACTTATTAAGGCGACTAAAATGCAGTTTGATAATATCATGGGAAAGCTGGAAGCTTTAGCTGACCCTAAAGCAGCAGCAGGTATGGCACGATTTGGCATTAACCCGAAGAACATTTATGGTATATCCATACCCAATCTTAGAAAGACAGCCAAGGAAATAGGGGTCGACCATACTCTCGCCCAACAACTCTGGGCATCGGGTATTCATGAAGCCCGCATTCTGGCCAGTATGATAGATGACCCGAAAATGGTGAATGAAGAGCAGATTGAAAGGTGGGTAAACGACTTTGACTCCTGGGATGTGTGTGACCAATGCTGTATGAATCTTTTCGAGAAAACTAAATTTGCCTACCAGAAAACGGTTGAATGGAGTTCAAATAATAAAGAGTTTAGCAAAAGAGCCGGATTTGTGTTAATGGCTCGCTTAGCAGTTAGTGACAAGCAAGCCAAAGACCAACAATTTAAACCGTTTTTTTCACTGATAAAGAGGGAGGCTGGCGACAATAGAAACTTTGTCAAAAAGGCGGTTAACTGGGCATTAAGGCAAATTGGAAAACGTAACCTCAACTTGAACGGCATAGCGATTGCAACTGCCCAAGAGATACAAAGACAGAACTCAAGAAGTGCCAAGTGGATTGCTACCGACGCGATACGAGAGTTGACCAGCCACGCAATTCAACAAAGGCTCCAAGCTTAAATCCTTCGGCGCCTTTCCGAGAACTACACTGGATAGATAGAAAAATAACATAGATCCCATAATCATATCATTTCTCTACAAGCTAGGCTTTATCGGCACCGCTAAGCCCGCGACCATTAGGTAAACCTCGTCAGCCTGCCGAACTAACATCTGATTCGCCTTACCCAACAGATCGCGATACAACCGACCCACTCTATTAGCCGGTACTAATCCCAGGCCAACCTCATTAGTGACAATAATGAAGATGGCATCAATCTGATCAATGTGTTCAACCAGTTCATTAATCTCAGCAGTCAATTTTACCTCAATAAGTGAAGCATCGATTTGTTCACCCGTTGGGCACTCATATTGATTAAAAATATTGTTAACCAGAAGGGCAATGCAATCGACAATTACCACTTGAGCACTGTTGATCTTTTGCTTAATCCGGCTGCCGACATGGGTGGTAACCTCAAGAGTACACCAAGCGGACGGCCTTGCCTTCCGGTGCTCCTGAATACGCTGCCGCATCTCTTCATCGCCAGCCTCTGCTGTAGCCACAAAAAGTACCAGCTGGCCTAACTCCATGGCAAGCTGTTGAGCAAAATAACTCTTACCACTGCGGGCACCACCAGTTATTATAATGGTTTTCAACCCTATTTTATCCTAATTCTCTCCCCATAACAGTAAATGGGGAATGCTATTTACTTGCTAGCACACTTTTTTTAATCCGCTGCGCGACCCATTAGCCTCGATACCTCCAAAAACCTCACCATTAACCCCATCCTGCTTGAAGACGAGGGGTATCTTTTCAAATTCAGTTTCGTAATTACCCCTGATAGTCCGCCTCTAAAGCAGCTAAATCCAGATAGCCTGCGTCTGTAATAACTCAGCAGATTGCCCGTAAGCCTACGACCGCTTTCCGCCCTCAGTTATCATACCTAGCAGACAACGTACCTTCAGGGCACCATTCACTGCCTAGCAACAGGCAAAACAACTACCATTCCCGCTACCACACGAAGTGAAAACCTAATTCAAACTAACCTCTCGTTATTCCAGATGAGAAGTGTCGTTTAACAGGCTCAATATGGCACCTCTGGGGTATGTTTCCACTACACTAAGTGAAGCATTATCAAAACGAATTTGCCACCAGCATTCCAGCCCTATCCCCAATAACTGGCACACTAGCAGTCGTAGCGGCCCACCATGAGACGCAATGAGTATGGTTTGCTCTGGTGTGTGTTGCTTCAGTCTATCTAGAAATTCACTCACCCGTTCCCTAAGCTCGCCAAAACCCTCACCGCCAGGAAACTTTAATTGAACACTCCAGTCAGTACACTGTCCCGCTACTTCAGGGTAACGAATACTAATCTCCTCAAAAGTCAATCCTTCAACACTACCGTAGTTAATTTCTCTCAGCTCAGAACAGGTTACGACTTCCAAGTCATGCCCAGAAGAGATAATCTCAGCCGTCACTAGTGCTCGTTTCAAGTCACTGGAGTAAATAAGGTCAATCTTCTCTGCTGCCAGACGGTCACGCAATCTTTCCACCTGTTTATGGCCAGTAGCACTCAACTCAACATCGCTATGACCTTGAAACCGCCGGGCACTGTTTAATTCGGTACTACCGTGCCGCACTAGAAATAACCTAGACAAGTATCCCTCCCAACCAAGCTAGCCACAACCATTGGTTGTAAGTCAACATACTGACCAACATGAGTACACTAACCTCAACCACCTCATTTATCGCCCCGTAAGTATCACCAGTAAGACCAGTAAATTTGTGCTTCAGATAGATTGCCATAAGGGCAACTATAGCCCAGATACTGCACATCAAAACTATACTTACCAGATAAAAATAAGCGATGTTTGCCCACCAAGTCAACCCGATAATTACTGCCAGAGTTATGACGGTGGCTACGGTAAAACTTCGCCAGCTAGCTCCTTGCTTAAACACCTTTCCCAATCCTGATGGTCTGGCGTAGGGATAAGCGAAAATAGCATAGACCATTGCCCAGCGACTTACCACCGGCATCAGCACCAAAGTCATCAGCAACCAATACTCAGGCACACTACTTAGTGAGACGTATTTAGCCAGCAGCAAGCAAAAGACACCGATAGCACCAAAGCTACCAGCATGACTATCGTCCATTACCTGCCACCTTTCCTCAACTGTCTTCTTACCGACTATACCATCACAGGTATCAACCAAACCATCAAGATGCAGTGCCCCGCTAATCACTACCAGGTAAACTATCAATAACATATTAACGATAGCCGAAGGTAATATCAGACCGAACAGCCAACTCAAACCAGCTAAGCTAAGGCCGACCATAGCACCGATTACCGGGAAATAACTCGTAGAGCGTCCTAATTCCTCAGGACTACCCCCACGCCGTCCAGGTATGGGTATGATGGTTAGGAACCTTAGTGCCGCTAAGAAACTCAATTTACCAACTCATTCCCTTCTGATACTCCCGCTTCATTAAAAGTGGCCATCTCTGCCAGAACCCGTGCGGCTACCTCAGCCAGAAATATTCCCAGGGCAGCACCAGTGCCCTCGCCTAGGCGCATGTTCAAATCCAACAGAGGCTTAAGTCCCAGATATCTGAGTAATAACTGATGACCAGCCTCAGCCGAAACATGTGCCGCAATGAGAAAATCCTTAAGTGCTGGCGCTAATGCTGTGGCAATAAGAGCGGCCGCCCCAGAAATAAAGCCATCAATAATTACCGGAATGCGATGGGCAGCAGCGGCTAACATCACACCAACCAACCCGCCAATCTCAAAACCACCTACCTTTGCCAATACATCTAAAGGCCGAGCCGGATCAGGGCGATTCACCGCCAGGGCTTTGGTTATTACCGCCACCTTATGAGCCAACTGCTCATCAGTTATACCAGCACCTCTACCAGTTACCTCAGCCACCGGGTTACCCATGAGAACGGCACAGATAGCGCTGCTGGCAGTCGTATTAGCAATGCCCATATCACCGGTACCAACTATATCCAGCCCCCTAGCTATCTCAGCCGTCACCACCTCGATTCCGGTCTCTATTGCCCGCACTGCCTGCTCAGCACTCATCGCTGGCCCAAGAACTATATTTTGGGTGCCTAGGGCAACCTTCCGAGATAAAAGCTGAGGGTTAGCCATCATCCCCGCGGCCACCCCCATATCAACTACAATAATTCTGGCTCCTACCTGGCGGGCAACTACATTGATACCAGCACCCCCACTGAGGAAATTTGCCACCATCTGAGCGGTTACCTCCTGAGACCAGTTACCCACCCCCTCCACCACTACCCCGTGGTCACCGGCCATAGTAATAACCACTTTATGCCTGATTTGAGGTAGCGGTTTTCCCTGAATACCGGCCAGTTGAACCGAAAGTTCCTCTAGTCTCCCAAGACTACCCGGCGGCTTTGTCAAGACATCTTGCCTTGACTGAACGGCTACCATTGCCTCGGTATCCAGAGGCTTTATCACTCCAATTATATTAGATAAAAGTGTTGACACTTCCACCCCTATAACTTTAGTTACTCGAATAACTCAGGATGAATAATTCTGGCTATCTCCTCCAAACCCTGGACAATACGAGGTCCATAGCCATCAACTAGGTCCCCTTCAATAATATAAACCCCACCCTGTTTGACGGCGGTTATTTCTCGCCAGACTAGGTGTTCTTTCAACACTTCTGGTAAGGTAAAGGCCGTCCCATGCTTAGCCGGCAGGATGATAATCTCAGGGTCAGCGCTTACTATCTCCTCGATACTTAATTGAACCCAGGAAGAGGGAGCCCTAGCAGCTATATTCTCCCCTCCAGCCATGGTAATAAGGGCATCAACAAAGGAACCAGGGCCGGCCGTCCAGGTACTGCTAAGATCACTGGCATCAATTACATATAAAACCCTGGCCCGGGGAGCGCCTTTCACCACGGAGACAACTTCAGACATGCTCTTGCCCATGGCATCTATCAATCTCCTGGCATCCCTCTCCACACCAGTAACCTTTCCCACTAACTCAATGCTCTGGAAAATACCGTCCACATCTGTAGGGTCAACCACAATAAAGGGAATCGGTGGGTCAAGTTCACCAAGCTGATTAATGTTTTCGCTGTGCCCATCAGTCAACACCAAGTCCGGATCTAGAGCCACGATATTTTCAATAGAAGGGTTAAAGTAATCCCCGATACTGGGTTTCAACTTAGCGTCCTCAGGAAAGTCACAATAGTCGCTGACGCCGGCTACCCTGTCCCCCAAACCCAGCGCAAATAGGGTCTCGGTGATAGGTGGCACATGAGACACAATTCTCTGTGGAATCGTGTCTATGGTAACCGCTCGACCCATGTCATCTGTAAAGGTTCCCGGCTGAAACTGTGGCTGGCAGCCCGCCGCTATAACAAATAATAAGCTAGCGAGAACCACAATAACATTTGGTCGTTTCCTTCTCATTAAAACATTGCCTCCGTCCTAATATAATTAGACAAAATAAAACCCCTTGCCCGCTTGGGCAAGGGGCCAGTCACATCCGATTAAACACACCCCTACCCCCTTTCTCCGCGGAGGTTACAGA
>CAYFEZ010000044.1:0-8800 GCA_964342215.1 uncultured Dehalococcoidales bacterium
TTTTCAAGGATTATTTTTGGAGGTTCAGCTTGGCCTGATACTATGAACGTAGTGATAATTCTTCCAGCAGCAGAATATGCGGCTCCCTTACCATATAAATCCTCATAAGCCTTATCGAATTGGCTGGCTATCAAATCTGCTTCGTTCACAGCATATTTTTTCCTCACAATCTCAATCCTTACCACATGAATCTGAAGGCCATACTTCATGTCAAGAAAGTATCTGATTATTTGGTCTTCTTTTTGCACTCCGTCCCGTTCCAAGTCAGCAGATACTTTAGTATCAAGATCTTCAAAGTATTGATTAAATGTGTTCATATCCATGGGTAATTTGTTGTAACTATACTTAACGTGCGAATGAAGGAGGGATGATGTTGCTAATCCTATAGCCGAATAGGTAGCAGCGCTTTTAGGGATTACTATTTCTTTAACGCCTAATTCGGCTCCCATTGCACCAGCGTGGATAGGCCCAGCACCGCCAAAAACAAAAAGAGCGAAATCTCTTATATCATATCCTTTCCTAACAGTAACTCCGGTTACTAGGTCAGACATTTGGGCATTTACAATGTCATATGCTCCGGCGGCAACCTGAGTGATATCCATATCTACCCCACTAGCGATTCTCTCAAGGGCTTGGGTTGCTTTGCTCTGAGCTAGTTTCATGGTACCACCAAAAAAATAATGAGGGTTTAGATAGCCTAATATCAATGCGGCATCGGTTAAGGTCGGCTCTATTCCACCGAAGCCATAACATGCTGGCCCTGGATCAGAACCAGCACTCTTGGGCCCAACATGTAGAGTTCTTGTCTCAGGATCAGCCCAAATTATAGTTCCACCCCCGGCACCCAGGCTGATTAAATCAACAGTGGGGTACAAGGTGTGGTGTTTTTCTATAACAGGATCACGAGAGTAAGATACTTTCCCATCTCTAATTACACTAACATCAAAAGTGGTACCACCGACATCTGCAGAAACTATATCTTTATAACCTAGAAGATCACCTAAGAACCTGACTCCCATTACTCCCCCAGCTGGTCCCGAATGTATAGTAGCTACTGGTAATAACTCGTCCGAAAAGGCACTTCCCCCATCAGCTTTCATGACAAGTAGTCTTGCTTTGAGGCCTTTGTTCTTTAGCGTTAATCTCAATGCTTCCATAAACTTACTGGTTACAGGGCCCGTATAGCAGTCAAATACGGTAGTAATAAAACGTTCATATTCACCCCGTAAAGGCATTATTTCATGGGATGTTGAAACATAAATGTTGGGGTAAAGTTCGGAGACTATTTTCTTTACATCATTTTCATGTTTATTATTCCGGAACGCCCATAAGAAACAAACTGCAATACTCTCTACGCCCTGCTTGGCTAGGTTTTTAGCAGCTTTTTTCACTTCGTCAGATGAGATGTCAGAGATAATAGAGCCTTTCCAGTCGATGCGCTCATGAATTTCAGCTATTAGATTCTTGGGAATGATCGGAGCCGATCTACGTGTTCTTGCCATATGTTTTATTTCTGCTTCTGGAAGTCCACCCCACTTGGACATACCACGGGCAATATGGATGATATCTCCCATGCCCATCGTAGTGATCATGCCTGTTTTAGCCCCCGAACGAGTGGCGATAGTATTAGTACCAATAGTTGTGCCAAAACAAAATACCCTTGTTTCACTTAACACCTGTTCTAAAGAGAAGGGCATATGTTCGGTAGCTGCGTTTAGAGCATTCTCCACGCCAATAATATAATCTTTAGGAGTGGTCAGCCCTTTTCCTCTTGCAATACTACCTTTTTCATCTATGATAACAGCGTCAGTGAATGTACCTCCTGTATCAACACCTATCATATAAGACATTATTTCCTCCCCTGTTTTGCTCGAGTCGGATTCAGAGTTAACTATGTCTAGTTAACTCATCTTAGGGCCATCTTTAACTTCTTTATATGTGTGTTTTATGTTTTGTTGCGTCTCCATTACAGCAAGTATAAATATGCGTCATGTATATCACTAAAGCAGTGTGATGTCAAGACGGTAAAGTGGGCATGTATTTCGAGCTTTTCCGAATATAAGGAAATCATACTCATCCCTACCAACTAAGATATCGCCTTATATCTCTATTACCGCTCTATTACCGGAGGTTTCCTATCTGAAGTGCTTCTGGACCCTTAATTTCCCTAAGCTAGTTGGTGGGTTCCCGTAGTAATGAGATTTGCTTCTCGGGCCGCTTCTTCTAGCCAATTCCGGAAATCAGGATGAGCGATGGATATTAGTAGCTTTGCCCTCTGCCAGGTGCTTTTGCCTTTAAGATTGACTGAGCCGAACTCAGTTACAATATAGAAAACATCGGTGCTAGGTACGGTAACAGTATCCCCAAGTTTTAAGGTAGGGACTATATTCGACGCTAACTTACCATCCTTATCCTGATGAGTAGTATGGAGGCAGATAATAGCCTTGCCGTCAGGTGACCTATAGGCTCCTCGGATCCATTCCAATTGACCGCCGGTGCCACTAATCTGGCGCTGTCCGCTTGACTCAGAACATACTTGTCCTTTCAAGTCTACCCTAAGGGCACTGTTTATCGCTACCATTTTTTTATTCTGAGCAATAATATTAGGGTTATGTGTGTAATTAGCCGGGAACCCGGCTAACATGGTATTGTGATTTATATATTCGTATAATTTTCTCGACCCAACAGCACAGGTATGCACCACTTTACCCGGATTAAGGCTTTTCTTGCTACCAGTTACTACTCCGGTCTCAATAAGGTCTACCATACTATCCGTGAGCATTCCCGTGTGTATCCCTAAATCCTGCAAGCCATATTTTAGTAGTAGCTTGCCCACGGTATTTGGTATGCTACCAATTCCTAGCTGAATGGTCGCCTCGTCTTCGATAAGGTTGGCGATATGTTCGGCTATTTCCTCATCAGTTTTGCTTATCGGTGCCGCGGGGAGTTCGGCTATCTGATATTGCTTGTTATGCACGACATAATCAACCTGTGAGATGTGGATACTATCATCATAGCCACCGTAAACCCAGGGTTGTGACTCATTCACCTCTACCACCACCGTTCGGGCAACATCACATATTGCTTTCTGGTAACTGATAGCGGCTCCAAAATTGAAGTAGCCATGTTCATTCATCGGAGTTACCTCTATAAAGGCGATATCCACTTCATCTTTGAGCCACTCTCTGTAGATTCTGGGCATTTCACCAATATTAGACGGGATATGTGAGCAACACCCCATATTGTGGTACTTTCTTTCTATTGCTGAGAACTGCCATGAGTTATAGATGAAATGCTCCTGCTTTTGGTCTACCTTGAGTACTTCAGGCCTTGTTAAGGCTGCCCATGCCCTAATCTTAACTCTTTCCAGCTCATGGACTCGCTGAGCTAGTTTTTCGTCTATCAGCAGAGGGAAACCGCAAAAGTAGCCGTAGTCAATCCACATTCCTGACCTAACCAGCCCGACGGCCTCCTCAGCCGAAATTAGTTTTTTGTGGCATTTATTCTGATAGCTCATCATACTATTTTCTTGCACCCTCAAAACTACCAGATATAGTCATCTCTTACTAGTCTACTCTGCATCTATAAACCTTCTCGTGTCCTTTGGTTTTAGGAGGTCAATATACTGTAGCTTGTAGCATAAAGGACAGGACTGATATAGGGAAATATGGGTATAGCTGAGAGGTCTCGTTGTTTTCCCATCCGATCACTGCCTAAGTATAGGATATTTCTAGCTTATGGTAAAATAAAATTATACACACAGTATAAGCTTCTCGTGACCAATACCAAATCCCAGAAAAGTGTAGCCGATGGAAAATATATCGTTTTCAATCGCTTTTGCTGCCGGGCTATTATCTTTTGTGTCCCCATGCGTGTTGCCTTTAGCACCGGTATATCTCGGTAGCGTAGGTGGAGCGGGAATATTTGAGCCTAAAGCCAACCGGAGGCACTTCTCCATATTCTTTCATTCCCTTAGTTTTGTGGTTGGTTTTTCTGTCATTTTTACTGCTTTGGGGGCGATTGCCGGACTGACGACTTTTGCCATTAATCTTAGTCAAGTTATGCTCAATAGAATATCGGGCAGCGTGATGATAGCCTGCGGCCTGTTCATGCTGGCGGCACAAAAGGTATCGTGGCTAAATTATGAAAAGCGTCTGACCCCATCGTTGGGCAATACTATTAGCTATCTACGTTCTTTCCTTATTGGGGCCTTTTTCTCCTTGGCCTGGACCGCTTGTGTTGGTCCAGTAGTGGGGGGTATAATGGCGCTTGCCCTGAATTCAGCAACGGCATGGCAGGGGGCTTACCTGCTGGCTACTTATTCTCTGGGGCTGGGTTTTCCTTTCCTCATTATGGGAGCAGCCTTTGACTTTATTTTTCCCTTATTAAAGCGTATTCAGCGTCATGCCAACTTAATTCAAATTATTAGCGTCCTGCTGCTCATAGCTGTAGGAACACTTATCCTAACCAATAAGTTGGTTTGGTTCGCCCAATTTGCCGGGTAAAATTTTTCTAGGTGAGTCGTTATGAATAGGATGCTAGTGGTAATACTGGCGTTAATACTGTCCACAGGATGGTTAATAGCCGGTTGCTCCTCTCTATCCACCACAGTAGGCAAGCGGGCCCTAGACTTTACTCTGCCTAATCTGGAGGGGCAGTCTGTTTCTCTCAGTGATTTTCGTGGTAGGCCGGTGTTTATTAACTTCTGGGCAAGTTGGTGTGGTTATTGCGAAGCGGAAATGCCCTTTATTCAGGAAGTATTCGAGGATAAGGAATGGGCAGACAAGGAGTTGGTAATACTGGGGGTTGACATCGGGGAAAGTGCGGCTACAGTGGGAAGTTTTATGGAAAAATTCGGTCTTTCTTTCCCGGTACTACTTGATGCTAGCCAGAATGTAGCCTTGAAGTATAATATCCGGTCCATTCCCATTTCCTTCTTTATTGATGAAAATGGTATAATCCAAGCGCTGATGGTTGGTGCTTTTCCCGATACGGCATCGATAGAAAATCATCTTGGTAGGATTATCCCATAGTTACTTGAGATTGAGATAAGCGAGGCTAGATATGGGTGATGTTTTAAACGAAGCTTATGCTATAGCCAAGTGTAAGGAGTGCCCGTGGTATAAATCCTGTGTACTGCCCATGAAGTTCACTGCCGAAGATATCCGTCGTCAACTGGAGTCATCAGCGTCCGGGATTGATATCTCACAACAGGCCGACCTTAACATGCAAAACTTACTATCGAGCATGGCAACTGCTGCCCAGAACTCACTGTTGGAAGGTTGCCCAGTCTTCATAGACCGCCTGCGCACCGACCCTGAGCTTGCCCGACGGCTAAAGGAAATAATGCAAAACTGGGGTAAAGAACAGGAATGAGGGATAATCTTTATAAAAGGGCCAACGCTAACGGTAATCGCCAAGTTGTCTGGTAAGCGGTCCCCAATTATTTAGTTCCTCCCCTCCGGTGAATTAGTCTGATGTGGGGTAACTTTGCCATAAGGGCACCATCCAGTATTTATTTTGGCCGTCATAGCTGATACTCACTGTTTATTTTAGTACCGGGTATAATGACGGGCGCGTCTTAATGAGTTGCTTGTTGTCATTTTTGTTTAGTGTTACCATAAATTTGTGAGTATGGGCAAGTGATGGGGAGAAGACATGGTATTAGATACTATAGTTGTTAAGGGAGCTCGTGAGCATAACCTTAAAAATATAGATGTAGCCATTCCTCGCGATAAGCTGGTGGTTATTACCGGCGTCTCTGGTTCAGGAAAGAGTTCATTGGCATTTGATACTATCTATGCCGAGGGGCAACGCCGCTATATGGAATCTCTATCTGCTTATGCCCGTCAGTTTCTGGGCAGGATGGAAAAACCCGAGGTTGATTATATTGAGGGGATAAGCCCGGCTATTTCTATTGACCAGAAGGGACCAAGCCGGAATCCACGGTCTACCGTGGGAACGGTAACTGAGATTTATGATTATCTTCGTCTGCTCTTTGCTCGGGTGGGGCATCCCCATTGCCCTAACTGTGGGAGAGAGATTGCGATGCAAACAGTGCAACAGATTGTGGATGCCATTCAAGCTCTTCCTGACAGTAGCCGTATTATGATTTTAGCCCCCCTAATTAGAGACCGTAAGGGTGAGTATCAGGCGGTATTTGATGATTTGCGTAAGGCGGGCTATGTCCGAGTACGTGTTGATGGGCATATCCATGACCTGTCCGAAGAGTCGCAACTTGATAAGAACAAGAAGCACTTTATTGAGGCGGTAGTGGATAGATTGGTAATTGGGCAAGGCGGAAGCCAGAGCCGTATTGCCGATTCAGTAGAAACGGCTCTTAAGCTTGGCGCTGGCGTGGTGCTGGTGTCTATTATTGACGGGGAGGAATTACTGTTCTCGGAGCACTTTGCTTGTATCCACTGTGGAATTAGCCTGGGTGAGATTGCTCCCAGAACATTCAGCTTTAATAGTCCTCATGGTGCTTGCCCCGCTTGCACTGGTTTAGGGGTTAAATTTGAGATAGACCCGGAACTTATTATCCCCAACAATGAGCTTTCCGTAGTTCAGGGGGCAATTCGCCCCGGGTGGTGGTTATCTTGGCACGCCTCGGAATTAGAAATATTAGCCCGACATCATGGCTTCTCTCTGCATACCCCGATTAAGGAGCTGAGCGAGCATCATCTTAAACTTATACTCTATGGCGAGGGGGGGGAACTAGTAAGGCATAGGAATCGCTATGGCCGGGTTAGGGAATATTACAGTGGGTATGAGGGGGTGATTCCTTATCTGGAGCGACTAAGTCGTGATACACAGTCAGAAAACACTCGGGCTGAGATTGAACGCTACACGATGTCCACATCGTGTCCCGTTTGTCATGGGAAGCGGCTTAAACCAGAGTCGTTAGCCGTGACCATTGGTGGCAAAAATATTGTTGAAGTTAGTTCCATATCAGTTACCCAGGTATTGGAGTGGGTAGCCGCTATCGGTGGCAATGGCAAGAAAGCGGTACTTACTGAGCGTGAGCAGAGAATAGCCCGACAAATTTTTAAGGAGATTCAAGCTCGGCTCGGCTTCATCAAGGATGTCGGGTTGGATTACCTTACCATTGACCGCACTTCAGCCACCTTGAGCGGCGGTGAGGCACAGCGAATTCGCTTGGCGACCCAGATCGGTAGTGGGCTTATGGGTGTGCTTTATATTTGCGATGAGCCGACGGTGGGTTTGCATCCTGCCGATGACTCTCGCCTAATAGAGACCCTGAAGAGACTGAGGGACTTGGGTAATACTATTCTGGTGGTGGAGCATGATGAGGCCATGATGCGGGCCGCCGATTACATTATTGACATGGGGCCTGGAGCCGGGGAGCATGGGGGATGGGTTGTGGTTGCCGGGACCCTACCAGATATCTTGAAGTGTGATGAGTCAATAACCGGTCAGTATCTTAGCGGCGTAAAGCAAATTCCTTTACCCACTAAGCGTCGTCTCGGCTCAGGTGAAGAGATAATAATAAAGGGAGCCAGACAGAACAACCTGAAGAATGTAGATGTCCATATTCCACTGGGTGAGTTTGTTTGTATTACCGGAGTTTCGGGAAGTGGTAAGAGTACACTTATTAATGAAATTATGTATAAAAAGCTGGCACAGATATTTTATGGGTCTAAAACCAGACCGGGCGATTGTGATGGTATTGTTGGGGTGGAGTATATTGATAAGGTGATTAATATTGACCAGTCACCTATCGGACGTACCCCTCGTAGTAATACAGCTACTTACACCGGTACTTTTACCCCTATTCGTGAACTTTTTGCCGTTGTTCCTGAGGCGCGGATGAGAGGCTATGCGTCGGGTCGGTTCTCCTTTAATGTTAAGGGCGGGCGCTGTGAAGCCTGTCGTGGGGAGGGATTCACTCAGATTGAGATGCAGTTTCTGCCTGATGTGACCGTTCCCTGTGAGGTATGTAAAGGGAAGCGTTATGACCGTGAGGTTTTAGAGATTAGATTTAAAGATAGAAATATAGCAGATATACTGGATATGGCCGTGGACCAGGCATTATCTTTCTTTGAGCATTTCCCCAAGGTAAGGAATAAGCTGGAAACGTTGCATGATGTAGGGTTAGGCTATATTCGTCTCGGTCAGCCAGCCCCTACTCTTTCTGGTGGTGAGGCACAGAGAGTGAAGCTGGCCGCCGAGCTATCGCGGCGGTCTACGGGTAAGACACTGTATATCCTTGATGAGCCAACTACCGGCCTTGCCTTTGCCGATGTAGCGGCTCTGTTACAAGTATTGCAGCGACTTGTTGATGCTGGTAATACCGTGATTGTTATTGAGCATCATTTGGATATGATTAAGAATGCCGACTGGATTATCGACCTTGGACCGGGCGCTGGTGATCAGGGTGGCTATATTGTTGCCACTGGGACACCTGAGGAAATAACCCGGCAACCAGCTTCAGCTACTGGGCAGTATTTAGGCAGGATATTTAGGTGCGGCTGAAAACAGGAAGCCTAAATTATTTTACGGATAGGTCATAGTTTTGGTTGCTTTTCTTTTTCAGGTAATAGCTCGTGGTACTACTAGTAGTTTTGACGTCGTCTGGCTAAACTGTGTTTACCGTTCTAAAATCAGTGGGAGTACTAGGTATTATCATGCTCAATAACAAACATCGTACCAATTTAAGTCCAGTAATAGATGAGGTGCACCTTCGCCGCCTTACCGTAGATGAAGCATTGCTGAAGCTTGACCAATTCTTAAATGATGCTTTTATGGCTGGTTTGTACAGAGTGAGGGTAATTCATGG
>CAYFEZ010000045.1:0-8753 GCA_964342215.1 uncultured Dehalococcoidales bacterium
ATGTCAAGCTATGTCTGCGCCCCAAGTATGCTTTTATGCCACTCAGCTAACCGTGATACGGCTTTTTTCAGTTCGGTATCGGAGATAGTTAAAGATAACCGTACGTAGCCTTCACCATTATCTCCGTAACCAATCCCAGGTGTAACAACCACCCCTACTTTCTCCAGCAAGTCATTAGCCAATTCTATCGAGGTGTAGCCTTCAGGAACTTTAGCCCAAATATACAGACTTGCTTGCGGCGATTTGGCTTTAAGACCGATATTATCTAACACATCAATAAGTAAATCGCGACGCCGTTGGTAAATAGCATTATGATCCTGAATACACCGTTGCGACCCAACCAAAGCCTCGATGGCCGCATATTGAATAGCCTGAGGAATCCCTGAATCCAAGTTAGACTTAACTCTCTTCAAGGCATCTACCATAACCGAGTTACCCACCACCATTCCTATCCGCCAGCCCGTCATATTATAACTCTTAGACAATGAATGAAACTCAACCCCAATATCCCTAGAGCCATATGCCTGCATAAAACTAACCGGCCGGTAACTATCGTAGGCAATCTCCGAATATGGTCCGTCATGACAAACCCCCAGATTGTGTTGGCGAGCAAACTCAACTACCTTATTAAAAAAATTAAGGTCAGCGACGGCACTGGTAGGGTTATTTGGATAGTTTATCCATAAAAGTTTGGCTTTTCTTAAAATAGAATCGGGGATATTATCTAAATCCGGCAGGAAATTATTCTTTTCAACAAGCGGCATATAGTAAGGCTGACCGCCAGCTAGTATAGTGCTTACCGAATAGACTGGATAACCCGGGTCAGGCACCAGAGCAATATCCTCAGGGTTAATGAAGCAAAATGCAATATGAGCAATCCCTTCCTTGGATCCAATAAGAGGTAACACCTCCTTATCGGCATCCAGGGACACCCCAAAACGTTTTTCATACCATCCCGCTATAGCCTGACGCAGTTGAGGTAAACCTTCACTTTCTGGATAGCGGTGATTAGCCGGGTCCTGGCTTGCCTGACACAAACTATCAATTATATGAGACGGCGTGGGAATATCGGGATCACCAATCGCAAAACTTATAACTTCCTCGCCCTTAGCTTTCTTTTCCGCAATCTTCCGTGAAATCTCCACAAAAAGGTAAGGCGGTAATTTTTCAACTCGTTTCGATATGAGACTACTTATCAATCTGGCCTCCTTCTGTTACAATATTTTTCACCAGTCTACTTTACTTACCCCATATCCGTCCATTCCCCTGTAAAAACCGTTTCGGCCGAACCGCTCAGAAAAACCTCCCCTGTCCTATCCCACTCCACCTCCAGTAAACCTCCGGGTAATTTTACGTCAACTTTATTATCAATATAACCACGTAATTGAGCAATAACCGCTATAGCACAGGCTCCACTACCACAAGCCAAAGTCTCCCCTACCCCTCTCTCCCACACCCGAGCTTCTATCTGCTGTCGATTCATTACCCGGGCTACTTCAAAATTTACCCCTTGGGGAAATATCTTATGCTGCTCAATCTGTGGACCCAGTTCAAACAGTGGGAAATCGGATACCGAATACTGCAAAAAATAAACGGCATGTGGATTCCCTACCGATACAGGGTTTAATAATAGTTCTCGGTCTCCCACCGTAACTGAGTAATCTGACAGGATTTTTATGTCAAGTACACCCCTTTGACCTGCCTCTATTATAATGGGAATATCCTTAGAGCTAAATTTGGGCACACCCATACTAACCTGAATTTTACTGCCATCATCATTCTGAAGATTAACTTTCCTTATCCCTGACATCGTTTCCACTAGTATCTGCTGAGCTCTCACCTCAACCATTCCCTTTTCAATGAGATATCTGCCCAGACATCTAAGTCCATTACCGCAAGCATCAGCTTCGGAGCCATCGAGATTGAAGATACGCATCTGAAAATCCGCTATAGTTGAAGGTAACAGCAGTAGCAAACCGTCAGCACCAATACCAAAGTGGCGATCACATATAACCGTTGCCATTTTGGACCAATTACACTCGGTATCACAAGTCTCCACCAGTATAAAATCATTCCCGGCTCCCTGCATCTTGGTAAAATTCATGGTTACTATCCCGCTTCTTTTATGTCACTCCCCTTACCGAAAGAGGACTGACTACCTGAGAGGCTATTTATTTCATTATCTATCTGTTTTTCTGTCTTCAGGAAACCAGCCACCAGACCTATGATCTCCGATTCTATCTCATTTTTTATATCAAACCACTGTATTCGGTCATCTTTCAATGGAAACCAGCTGTATTGGTGACGGACAAATCGGTGGGTTTCAAATTTGATTTGCTGTATAGCAACGGTCAGGGATAATTCCTTTCTAAGGAACATACCAATTTGCTTATAGCTTATACCAGACATAGCAGGTAGATTAAAGTTATATCCCATATTCGCAAGCATTTCCACCTCGTCTACCAGACCTTGCTTTACCATCTCGTCAACCCTCGAGTCAGTTCTGCGATAAAGTGCTGTCCTCTCTGCGGTTAACCCAATTATTAGAGTACTAAACGGTGGCGCCTGCTTATGCTGAAGTTGAGAAAAAGGAATGCCAGTGCCCCGATATACCTCGAGGGCCCTTATCACCCGCCGCACATTCCGCCGGTCAATCACATACACAGCCGCCGGATCAACCGCCACCAATTCCCGGTAAAGTTCATCTTTATCCCCCTTTGCTGCTCTCTCCTCCAGACTATGTCTAAATTCCAGGTCGGGTACAACCCGCGGTATGCCCCAACCCTCTAACACCGACCAGACATACTGTCCACTACCCCCTACTAACAAGGCTAGTTTATTACGCAACTGAACATCCGCAATAGCATTGTAGGCTAACTCTTGATATTGGCCAAGACTAAAACCCTCATCAGGGTTCATTATGTTTATCAGGTGATGAGGAATAAGAGATACATCTTCTCGCTTTGGTTTAGCCGTGCCAATATCCATATAACGATAGACCTGACGGCTATCCGCACCTATAATATCTCCATCAAAAACCCGGGCTAGCCGGAGCGCTAATTGGCTCTTACCGATACCGGTAGGGCCAACTATAGCTACCAAACAACTCATTTTGCAGGCCTGACTGCTGCGGTCTGCTTCACGATACTCAAAAATTGAGTGGCCTCTAGACTGGCTCCGCCGACAAGGGCTCCGTCTATATCCGGCTGTGGCATGAATTCATTAGCGTTGGCCGCAGTAACACTGCCACCGTATAGAATACGCATATCCTGGGCAATGCCGTTAGTATACTTTTGGGCGATAGTCCGGCGAATAAAACCAATAGTCCTATTTGCCTGCTCACCAGTAGCCGCCCTTCCAGTGCCAATTGCCCAGATCGGTTCATAGGCTATTACCAGGTTACCGGGCGTATCTATCCCAGCTAAAGACGACCTTAACTGTTCAGTAACTACTTCCTCCGTTCTCCCGTTCTCATTTTCTTCCAACATCTCCCCGATACACAAAATAGGCTTCAATCCCATTCGTAGCGCTGCCCGAACTTTTTTATTAACAATCTCACCGGTCTCATTAAAATATTGCCGACGCTCCGAATGACCAACAATAACGAATTCGCACAGAGGAACAAGCATTAGAGGAGAAATCTCACCTGTATAAGCACCTTTTTCCTCAAAATATATATTCTGTGCCCCTAATTTTATTGAGCTACCTTTAATAATCTCCCTAACCGCCGCTAAGGAAATAAAAGGTGGGCATATTACCTGATCAACATCATCTATTTCATCAAGACCTGAACTCATTTCATAAACCAATTCAATAGCTTCACTAACTGTGGTGTGCATTTTCCAGTTACCGGCAATCATCGGCACCCGCATCTTAATCTCCTAAGCCCCAAATTTAGCCAACTTCAGGGCATTAGCCATTGCTAGTTGCATAACCTGAATACCCGGGAATCGCCCTAGCCCCCCAGCAACACAGGATAACTCGGAAAACGTTTGCACATTATCCGGACGGCACCATTTAGAGTACAGTAAAATAGGCACCGGGTGCCAACTATGCCCCTTAAGCAGGGCTGGCGTAGAGTGGTCACCAGTGACTACAATGACATCCGGCTCAACACCTATTAACTCAGCTAGAGCTTCATCAACCTGCTCCAGAACTCTAACTTTCCGATCAAAATCGCCATCTTCCCCGGCGGTATCAGCTCCCTTTACATGCAAGAAGAAAAAATCATAATAAGAATATTTCTGTTTCAGAGTTAGAAATTCATCTTCAATATTAGATCCGGTTTCGAGTACGGCCATACCAACTAGTTTAGCCAAACCCCGATACATAGGATAATTAGTAATGGCAGCAGGCTTCAATTGATAAATTTCACCCATACTGGTAAATTGCGGACGTTCAGAGAAACCACGCAATAAAACCATATTGGCCGGATGATGTTTGGCAAGAATTATCTTTGCCTGATCTATAAACTGGTTAGCGATACCAGACGTCTGCGCAGCTGACTGTGTCAAGGGGACGACCATTTTTGGTGCTACCCCAATCTGTTGAGGGTCCGAATCACTAACACCTGAAACTAGTCCTTCCCCTCGGAAAATAGCAACAAAGCGGTGTTCTCTGACTGGATGGACAAAAAGTTTTACCCCCTCTATTGTCATTTCTTGTAGTAATCGGCACAGCTCGGCGCACTCATCGGTAGAAATACGTCCGGCCCGACGGTCTGTGATAAAGCCCGCCTCATCCACAGTGCCAAAATTACCCCGAGCAGCGACATCTCCCCACTTAAGGTCAAAATCTATCCCGATTGCTTCCAGAGCACCACGGCCTATATTAAAGCTATAGGGGTCATACCCAAACAGAGCCAAGTGTCCCGGAGCACTGCCGGGAGTTATTCCCGGGCTTACCAGGTCAATAAGCCCACATATACTTCTAGTTGCTAACTGGTCTAGGTTTGATGTATTTGCTGTCTCCAGTTCAGTCTTACCGATTCCGGGACGACCCAACCCCCCGATTCCGTCAATGACTAGGAGTACAATCCGAGAAGGTGTTGGTCTACTAATCCCCTTTATTAACTGAAAATTGTCCACTACAACTATTCTCCTTATCCCACAAAACATCAACACCAGGTAATGTTTCACCGCTTAGAAATTTAAGTGAAGCCCCGCCCCCGGTAGAAACAAATGTCATCTTATCGGTTAGTTTCATCTCCGTTACCACCTCAGCAGTAGAACCGCCTCCGATAATAGTAGTGGCATTAAGGTTGGCTACAAGTCTAGCCATGGCATGAGTTCCCCCAGCAAATTTAGATACCTCACATATGCCCATGGGTCCATTCCAGAAAACTACCTTACACCGACGTAATTCTTCAGAAAAGTTACTAATAGTCTGCGGACCAATATCTACCACCATCTTATCCGGTGGTATATTTCCCATAGCCACCACCTCGACCCCAGCATCTATACCAACTCCATCTGCGACAACCACATCAACCGGAAGCAATAATTGCACTCCATTTCTAGTCGCTTTATTAATTAACCTGACCGCAGTATCTAGCCTATCTGTCTCAATTAAAGATTGACCAATCTCATATGACTTAGCTTTTAAGAAAGTAGCTGCCATACCGCCGCCAATCAAGATGGAGTCCACCTTGCCGAGGATATTTTCCAGCATTCCCACCTTATCGTTTATTTTTGCACCACCGAGAAGGGCCATAAAAGGGCGATCCGGATTCTCCAAGATACCGCCCAGAGTTTTCAGTTCCTTCTCCAGCAACAAGCCGGCTACTGCCGGTAGATATTCAGCCATCCTCACTATTGATGCATGGGCTCGATGGGAGGTACCAAAGGCATCATTAACATATATGTCACCTAAATGGGACAAGGCTTGGGCAAAGAGAGCGCTACCGGCTTCCTCATCTGAGTGAAAACGAAGATTTTCCAGAAGTAGAACATCTCCACTCTGCATGGTTTCCACCGCCTTCTCCGCTTCAAGCCCAATACAATCTTTAGTAACTATCACATGCTGCCCCAAAATTTGCGACAAGCGCCGGGCTACGACAGTCAATCGTAGATTATCAACTACCTTTCCTTTAGGCCGGCCCAAGTGTGAGGCAAGGATGACTTTCGCCCCTCGGTAAACAAGATATTTAATAGTAGGTAGTGCTGCCTCAATTCGACTGAAATCGGTTATAGCCCCAGTTTCTGCGTCTAGGGGAATATTAAAGTCAACCCTGACCAATACCCTTTTAAATCCAACATCTATATCCCTCACTGTAACTTTATTCACTTTTTCCACCGGAGCTTAACTATAAACGTATCAAACACCAACTCAAACACCAGCCCCCTTGATTAATTTTTTTTAACCGACTTTCATACTAGCAACGCGGGGAAATATATGTCAAGCTAAAACTTATACTGAAGGTTATTGATTCGCCCCCAAGCTTGACGCTAACAGTACCAACTTGCTACACTACCTGAGTAGAGTTCCCTGAATTTTTGTTACTATTTCTAAGAAAAGTGGCAAAGGGAGTAACATGTTCCCCGATAAGCTCCTCGCTTTAGGCCTTCCTGAGGAATTAGTGGTGGTTTCCATTGCTGCCCTTCCTATATTCGAATTACGGGGAGCACTGCCAGTGGCAATAAACATATTCCACCTCCCATGGTACTATGCCTTCCTGCTGGCTGTCGTCGGCAACCTCTTACCGGTGCCTTTCCTCCTATTGCTCCTCAATACGTTCACCAGACTTCTAAGCAGAGTGGGTATCCTTGAGAAGTTCCTCCACTGGCTCTTCAAGCATACCCGGCGGCGAGGAAAGGTTATCGAAAGGTATGAACGGATTGGGCTTTCGCTATTTGTCGCCATTCCTCTTCCCATAACCGGTGCTTGGACAGGATCACTAGCAGCTATCCTTTTTGGCCTAAAATTTAAACATGCCTTTCTTTCCATCCTCATTGGGATATTTATTGCCGCGGCAATCGTTACCTGTTTATCTCTCCTTGGCTGGGTCGGGGCTATTATTGCCGGCATTGGCCTCAGTGGTCTAGCTATTTTTGGCCTGTGGAGAACCAAAGAGAGCTAAGTAATGTGCACTCGGAGTTCTACGTAGGTTTATGCCGTAAGTAAACAGGATTGCCATCCCGCCTTGACAAACCTCCGTATTGCCTATATGCTGGGGATAAAAGGTGATACTATGAAAGATAAGCAAATTTCGCAAGCCGACTCCGAAAAACTAAAAGGTGTTGTTTCCTTGATTAGTGTCGGTGAGGTCACTTGTGATAAATGTGGTAAGATGATAATGTATGGGGATAGATATTGCTGCAATACGCATGAATGTCCTGTCTGCAAGGTCATATTTGATACAATGACAGAACTTGATTATCATTTCAGCCAGCAGCACGCTGAAGAGCCGTCGACAGGGACTAGATATTGTGTTGACTGTAGTCTTGGGGCTGGTTATCTTGAGAAAATAAAGAATAAGAAGACAGATGAGTCATTCCCTATAATGTTTGCCCAACGAGATGAGGAGACAATAGCAAAAAAATAATGGTATACCTAGCCAATTATAATGAAAGACATAAATTGATTTGCCCCTGTAGCTCAGTTGGACAGCACGGCTCCCTTCTAATGCTAAACTAGACGCCCTCAACTGTGGTATTACATTAAAACTAGAACTTTTGTGATTACTACAACACCGTTTCGAGGCTCACATGCCTTTTTGGTGGTGATAAGTGGTTTTCGGTTTAACGTCGAATGAACGCCAACTTTCAAGCCTCCGATCGAGGTAGCCTAATTTAGCTTATTGCGAAACTCATGGCTGCATAAATGTTCCTTTGTTTCTTATATCCCGACGATCAGCTTTCCTCTATCGTTATTTTTATTATGGTATCACCATTCTTAAGTAGTTCAAGAGTTTTTGTTCCGACGGTTAGCTGCCCAAATACCGAGTGAACAAGGTCAAGGTGGGGTTGTGGGGCATAGGTAATGAAAAACTGGGAACCATTCGTATTAGGGCCAGAATTAGCCATAGATAGAGCCCCTGAGACGTGGGTATACTTGCTAAATTCATCAGCAAACTTGTAACCGGGACCACCTGTTCCGGTTCCAGTGGGGTCCCCACCTTGAGCCATAAAGCCAGGGATAACACGGTGGAATGTCGTATTATCGTAGAACCCCTCTCTTGCAAGAAATACGAAACTATTCACCGTTACTGGAACATCACTAGCGAATAACTCAAGCACTAACTTCCCCTTCTCTGTTTCTATAGTGGCCGTATATTGCTTGCTGGTATCAATTGTCATCGGTGGTGGTTCTGAGTAGTTCATAAAATAATCTAGCCTCACTTTTTAAATTTACCAGGTACTTTTCATTTTACCAATATAGCCACACCATTAGCAATTAGGTAAGTACTCAGGTGCTCCCGGCAATTCAACTATACCCAGCACTTCATCAATATACTTCATAAAGCCTTCCTGATCCTTAGCCGGGCCTTATGCTCTTACGGGGAACAAAACAGAACGTTATATTTGAAGCCCTGGGGCATAGTTAGGTAGCCTTTACAATGCATGTTTATAGCCATATAATTGAAGAGATGCAAAGTGATGCTTTGGGATTACTCGATTAAGTATTAGCAGTTGGTAAAAACAGCATGTCTAAAAAAATTAACGCCAAATCCAAAAATATTATCATTGGGGCATCAAGATTTAGCTTCAAGTCCCTGTAGCTCAGTTGGACAGAGCGGCTGCCTTCTAAGCAGC
>CAYFEZ010000046.1:0-1395 GCA_964342215.1 uncultured Dehalococcoidales bacterium
ACTAAGGACATCAAATAGCGGTTACCTCACCAGGCGCCTTATTGATGCTGCCCAAGACGTTATCATCCTCCAAGAAGATTGTGGTACCACAGACGGTATATGGATGTCCGAATCACAAGAGAAAGACCTATTACCGTCGCTTACCAAGCGAATAAGCGGTCGGTTGGCGGCTAGTAAAATAGTCAATCCTCACACCAAAGAAACTATTGCTGACCGAAACGACGAAATTAATGAGCAGAAGGCAATGGAAATTACCGCTGCCGAAATAACGCAGGTGCATATCAGGTCTCCCCTTACTTGCCAGGCAAAGCAGGGTGTCTGCCAGTTTTGCTATGGCCAAGACCTTGCCCGTGGGCGTTTGGCCAACCCAAGAACAGCAGTGGGTATAATCGCCGCCCAAAGTATCGGTGAACCGGGTACTCAACTAACACTACGCACCTTCCATACCGGTGGGGTGGTAGGGCTTGATATCACCACTGGTCTACCTCGAATAGAAGAACTATTTGAAGCCAGACCACCGAAGGCTCAAGCAATTATCTCCGAAATAGATGGGATAGCTGATATTATTCAAAATGAGGAGGGGCGACAGATACAAGTCACTAGCTCCGAAATATTCCGTGACGAATATTCCCTACCTGCTGGTTGGCAATTTATGGTGGATAACGGGCAATGGGTAGATATAGGAACCGTATTAGCCTGTCAAACCACTGAGACAACATCAGAATCTGTTGCCTTAGAGACTGAAGTTAAAGCTATTCCGGCTCGTGTAACTGGCAAAGTAATTATTGAAGATAAGCATTTGTTTATCAGTTATGAAGAGCAAGAAACGCGGGAGTACATCGTTCCCACCACTACTCCTATTAACATTCAAAGTGGAGACCGGATAAGAGCAGGGCAGCAACTTACTGACGGATCTATTAACCCACAGGATATACTGCATGTTTTGGGCCGGGAAGCAGTACAACGGTATCTGATAGATGAGGTACAAAAGGTATACCGTTCCCAGGGGGTAAACATAGCCGATAAGCATATTGAAATTATTGCACGTCAGATGCTATCCAAGGTTCGAATTGATGCTTCAGGTGACACCGAACTCGTGCCCGAAGATCTAATAGACCGATACCACTATGAAGAAATTAACGCTAAAGTACTAGCTCAAGGAGGTACGCCAGCCACCGCTCACTCTGTACTATTAGGGGTAACCAGAACCTCACTGAACACTGACAGCTGGCTGGCAGCCGCCTCCTTCCAAGAGACTACTAAAGTACTTACCGAAGCCGCAATCTCAAGCAAGGTAGATAGACTGGTTGGACTTAAAGAAAATGTAATTATCGGCAAGCTGATTCCAGCCAACCAACCAGCCACCAAAGAGGTTCTAGAGCTAGTAGAGGAAGA
>CAYFEZ010000046.1:1495-8740 GCA_964342215.1 uncultured Dehalococcoidales bacterium
AAAAGTAGAGGAAGAAAAAGTAGAGGAAGAAAAAGTAGAGGAAGAAAAAGTAGAGGAAGAAAAAGTAGAGAAGAAGAAGAAGAAGAAGAAGAGTTAGCTATCTAAGGTCTTCCAACACCCATTTAAAATAATCAGAGCCGTCTAGCTACGTCAGGGCGGCTCTGATTATTCTGTCAATTTATCCTAATTTAGGTAAAGATGTGATATAATGAAGTTGTTTGCGAGAGAGATTAAGGAGGGTGAGGGAGAATAGCTCATATTATATCGGGTAAACCCAGCACTGAGGATATACCTCTTGATAGCAGTCTCCGCCCAGGCCATCTTCCTGATTTTGTCGGGCAAACGAACGTTAAGGATAACCTTCAAATAGCCATCACCGCAGCCAAAGGCAGGGATGATGCTCTAGACCATATATTACTATATGGTCCACCCGGTTTAGGTAAGACCACCTTAGCCAATATTATTGCCGTTGAGATGGGCGTTAACATCAGAATTACCTCAGGTCCGGCAATAGAGCGTATCGGGGATTTGGCAGCCATCCTAACCAATCTCCGCAGTCAGGATATACTATTTATTGATGAAATTCACCGCCTTAATCGGGCAGTAGAGGAGATATTATATCCGGCTATGGAAGACTTCGCTTTGGACATTATTATCGGTAAGGGACCCGGTGCCAAAAGCCTACGCTTGAACCTGCCTCCCTTTACTCTGATTGGGGCTACCACCCGCTTTGCGCTACTTAGCCCTCCCCTTCGCGACCGCTTTGGCTCTGTCTACCGCCTCGATTTCTACGACCAAACATCCCTGGAAACAATCCTTAACCGCTCAGCCAATATTCTCCACATAAAAGCAGAAACCGACGGGCTGAGAGAGATAGCCCGCCGGGCTAGAGGCACACCTCGCGTGGCCAACCGACTGCTTAAACGAGTCAGAGACTATGCACAGGTAATGACGAATAATATGATTACTCAGCCAGTAGCCGCTGCGGCGCTAAACAAACTTGAAGTCGACTCTGTCGGACTGGATGAAATAGACCGCAAGTTGTTACGTACCATCATTGACAAATTCAACGGTGGTCCGGTGGGCCTGGACACTATTGCTGCCTCTATCAGCGAAGAGGCCGATACTATTACGGACGTCTATGAATCTTATCTACTCCAACTGGGATTTCTGGAACGTACGGCCCGCGGCAGATTAGCCACTCAATCCGCCTATGAACACCTCAATCTACCTCATAATAAGAAAAAACCAACTCAGCATACCTTGCTGTAAAGCGATATGTTGGTCCAAAATAGAGGCATGCAAATTGTGAAAAAGTCAGTCTTAGTTCATAGTTGCTGTGCTCACTGTACTGCTTACACCGTTAACTATTGGCAGAGGCAGGGATATGAAGCCACTGTCTACTGGTATAACCCCAATATCCACCCCTATCTAGAGCACCAACACCGCTTGGCCGCGATGAAGTCCCTAACACAAGAAATGAATCTGCCCATCGTTATAGCTGATGGTTATGATATGGTTAGCTATTTTCGCCAGGTTGCCGGGCACGAAGAAAAACGCTGCCAGTATTGCTTCCAGATCCGCCTGTCCAAAACGGCGGAAACGGCTCGCCAAACCGCCTTTAATGCCTTCACCACCACCTTACTGATTAGCCCCCATCAAAAGCACGACCTGCTCCAGGAAATCGGTAACCAAGTGGCTGAAGAAACAAGTGTAGATTTCTTATACGCAGACCTGAGGAAACGATACTCGGACAGCCGCCGTATGACCAAGGGACTAAATCTGCACCGCCAGCAATATTGCGGCTGCATTTATAGCGAGTGGGAAAGATACACAACAAAGCGAACTACGGTACAACTCCCCGATTATTGAGCACCATCAACACTTATCATTCAGCCCTCTTTATTTTATCGCTCTTATGCACCACGAGTTTAAGCCCATCCTGTCCCACCACGATAACCTCTTCACCGATTCCTATGCTTTCACCAGCCGATTTAGCCTCCCAGAGTTCCCCCTTAATCCTGATGAAACCATCCGGAGCTAGTAGGCTGGCTGCCTTAGCTTTACTACCGACCATGGTCGGCAAACCAACTACCGGTTCCTTCCTCAGAGCCCGGCTACCCATATGATAGATAAAAACAGAAAGGATGCCCCAAGCTACCATCAAGGCGATAAGACCAGGTAGCGGTATCCTAATACCCACCTGGGGCAATCCCCAAAGCACAACTATTGCCAGAGCTGTCTCCTCCAACGAGGTGCTAATTATGGCCAGTATCAGTCTGCCCGTTATTTTATCAACCAATTGCCTCATCCCTTAATTATAGCAGGTGTGCTTCAGTTGCCGATAGTCAAAAATGAGTGCTATAATTAGCGAATATCGGTCTGTACGAGGTAAATAATGAAGTTAAGCCGTGAAGACGTGTTACATATTGCTCTCCTGGCTCGGTTGGGGCTGACTGATACCAAAGTAGACCAACTCAGCAAGCAATTAGCTAATATCCTAGAGAACTTTGAGCTATTACAACAGGTAGATACCACCGACATTCCACCTACAGCACAATCCGTCCCCCTCCAGAATGTAGTACGGGATGATAAGGTAACCCCTTCTCTACTCCCAAGTCAGGTTATAGCCAATGCCCCACGACAGGAAGAGAACTTCTTCAGAATACGTGCCGTATTGGAGGAATAAATAAGCAGCTAAAGGGGATAAGGTTGATAATCAACCAGTTGACAATTCACGAAGCTCATCGGTTACTTAATACTAAGCAGGTGTCCTCGGTTGAATTAACTCAGGCTATTCTGGATCGCATCCACCAGTTGGAGCCGAAAGTGCACGCTTTCGTTACCATCACTGAGGAACTAGCCTTACAGCAAGCCCAAAAAGCCGATGAACTTATTGCCGCTGGTAAAATCAATCCACTTACCGGCATCCCAGTGTTAATTAAAGACAATATGTGCACTAAAGGAATACTGACCACCTGCTCATCAAGGATGTTGGGAAATTTCGTACCCCCTTATGATGCTGCCGTAGTCGAAAGACTAAACGACCGTGGTGTAGTAGTCGTGGGCAAAGCTAATATGGATGAATTTGCCATGGGTTCGTCTACTGAACACTCCGCCTTGTTTCCCACCCATAATCCGTGGGACTTAAGCCGCGTGCCCGGGGGCAGTAGCGGCGGCTCCGCCGTAGCTGTAGCCGCTGGCGAAACCATCTATGCCCTTGGGTCCGATACCGGCGGTAGTGTCCGCCAGCCGGCTGGTTTCTGTAGCGTTACAGGTCTGAAACCGACATACGGCCGGGTAAGCCGATATGGACTGGTTGCCTTTGCCAGCTCCCTCGATCAGATTGGACCGCTAACCCAAGATGTTACTGATTGTGCCTTAGTGTTAAATGCAATTGCTGGCTATGACAGTAGAGATTCTACCTCGGTTCCTTATCCCACCCCTGATTATACTCAATGCCTCGATTCTGACCTCAACGGACTTAACATTGGTGTCCCCAAGGAGTATTTCGTCTCGGGAATGCAGACAGAGGTAGCAACCGCTACCAGAACTGCTGTTAGCCAGCTTGAGGCACTGGGGGCAAGGGTAGAATGGGAGATATCACTACCCAGTACCGACTATGCTCTAGCGGCGTATTACATTATTGCCCCTTCGGAGGCTTCGGCAAACCTAGCTCGCTATGACGGCGTAAAGTACGGTTTCTCCTATCAAGACGCCGACAGTATGTGGGAGGCTATGGAAAAGACCCGCCAATACGGCTTTGGCGCTGAGGTAAAAAGACGCATCATGTTGGGGACTTATGCCCTGTCCGCCGGTTATTATGATGCCTATTACCTCAAGGCACAGAAAGTACGCACACTGATACGGCAGGAGTTTGACCAAGCGTTTAGCAAATTTGATGCCCTAGTAACTCCAACCTCGCCTACCGTCCCATTCAAAATCGGGGAGAAGATTAACGACCCCCTACTGATGTATTTGTCTGATGTCTGTACCCTACCGGTAAATATTGCCGGTCTGCCAGCTATCTCTGTCCCAGCTGGCTTTACTGACGGACTACCCATTGGCATACAGATTATCGGTAAGCCTTTCAGCGAAGAAACCTTATTAAAAATCGCCCACGCCTACCAACAAGCGACAGAATGGCACAAGCGTAGGCCGGAGATATAAAAAAGTAAATCATGCCGACGCCTGAATTTGGTGGGTGCATTCCGTGGGAGGAGCGTCTGATTACTCTCTCTACAGTTTTCATCGTAATTAGGGATGTAATTAAAGGTGGGGCCTAAACAAAAACCGAAAATACGCTAAAATGCTTAAGACGCTTAGCAAAGAGGATAAAGCTTTGTCCTACCATATACGACTGATGAGCGAGGAAGACACCCCACATGTGACTGAGATTGACCATGAAGCCTTTCCCACCCTATGGCCACCAGCCAACTTCAAACGCGAGCTTCAAAACTCGTTCGCCCACTATATCGTAGCTTGTAATGGAGAGGAAACCGTTAAGGAATCCAACATGACCTCTCACCAGCATGGAAGCGTCTTCCGGTTGTCTTGGCTATGGCAGTTGTTTAATCGCGACTATTCCCGGAGTAATGAACTATCCCCTTCCAGCAAACAATTCATTGTTGGTTTTGCCGGCTTCTGGATGATGGCTGATGAAGCCCATATCACCAACATCGCCGTACGGGAGCTTTACCGCCGCCAAGGAACCGGAGAATTACTGCTTATATCCACCCTAGACCTAGCCACAGAGTTAAAGGCTCGTATTATGACGCTGGAGGTACGAGCTTCCAATGCCACTGCTCAAAACCTCTATCAGAAGTACGGCTTCAACCATGTAGGCGTACGGACTGGCTACTATATAGATGATAAAGAAGATGCCATCATAATGACCACAGAAAATATTAGTTCAGCCGCGTTTCAGGCACATCTAAACCAACTAAAGCAAGCTCATACTAGCAAGTGGGGGAAATAACCATCTCCCAGATTACCCGCTAGCAACCTGACTTACGGTTACCCACTCGGACAAACACCCCCGATTGTAAATTCACCGCAGTAATGATAATATTCTAGGCAAGATTTGGCATAACTCTAATTAGCAGAAAGGGGAAAGTAAGAGAGGTAAGGTTTAATACAGATTACCTAAATGTTAGTTGCTATTCCGGTTATACCTATGCGGAACGACCAACATCTCTCCTCCAGCAGAGTACAGAATATGAGGCACAAGAAATAAACAAAGCATGGCAGGATCCGGAGGAAAGATGTCTCCATGTCCGCACCCAAGAGAATAAATTTTTTCTCAACTCTGCTATAATGAGAGCCACCAACAGTGGCCGCAATCGAGATGGTGAGAAGGTAAGAGCAATGATAAAAGAAATTCTTAAAATACTGGAAAATGATGCCCATATTACTACTAAACAAATAGCCACTATGACTGGCGCCCCCGGCGCCGAAATAACCAAACTCATCAAACAAGCTGAAAAAAGCCGCATTATCCTGAAATACAAGGCAGTAGTTAACTGGGACAAGATGGAAAATGAGCAAGTATGGGCCCTAATAGAGGTCAAGATTGCCCCACAGCCGGATGTCGGCTACGACTCTATAGCTGAGCGCATCTACCGTTTCCCCCAGGTCCGCTCGGCTTACCTTGCCTCAGGAACCTATGACCTGACTGTTTTTGTTGTGGGCGAAACCATGCACGATGTGGCTGATTTCGTATCTCAAAAGATTGCCCCCGTTGAAGGAGTGCACGAAACAATTACCCACTTCATGCTCAAACGTTATAAAGAGGATGGGGAAATTCTAGAAGGAGAGGAAGAGGTTAAGCGGCAACCGGTAATTCTCTAGTAAACTCTAACCAGTCTCCATCTCCATCTCCATCAGAGGTTTTTATGTCAACTAATTCTCAGCGCCAGCCCGGGAAACATAATCTTACCTCACAGCGGGTGAACCAGATACCTCCTTCGGGAATACGGCATTTTTTCGACCTGCTAGCCTCTATTGAAGGAGTAATCTCGCTAGGGGTTGGCGAACCAGACTTTACCACCCCGTGGCATATCCGCGAGTCAGCCATCTACTCGCTTGAAAAAGGCTATACGATGTATACCTCAAATCTGGGTATGCCGGAGCTGCGTCAGGAACTCTCCCGTTACCTGAAGGATAACTACCACCTAGCCTATAACCCTGATGATGAACTCCTGATTACCGTAGGTGTTAGTGAAGCATTAGACCTGACAATGAGAGCCATTCTTGACCCCGGAGATGAGGTTATTATCCCTGACCCATGCTATGTTTCCTACAACCCTTGCGTCATTCTGTCGGGTGGCACCCCAGTCATGGTACCAACCAACCAAGAAAGTAATTTCGAGGTTAGTGCCGCTGATATTGAGGCAAGAATTACTCGCCAAACCAAGGCAATTCTTCTTGGCTACCCGGCCAATCCTACAGGAACCGTCATGCCAATAGACAAACTATCACAAATTGCCGCAGTAGCTGCACGGCATAAATTACTGGTAATCTCTGACGAGATTTATGCCAAACTAGTCTACGGTGTAGAACATACCTGTTTTGCTGCCATACCCGGGATGAAGAAAAACACCGTCTTTCTGGGCGGATTATCCAAAACCTATGCCATGACTGGTTGGCGTATTGGCTACGCTGCCGCTTCTAAAGAGATTATTGCAGCCATGACCAAGATTCACCAGTACACTATAATGTGTGCTCCAACAATGGCACAGGTAGCCGCTATTGAAGCACTAAAATCGGGTGAGAACAGTATGACCGAGATGGCGGCAGACTACAACCGGCGGCGCTTATTTATAGTGAAAGGATTGAACGATATTGGACTACCCTGTTTTGAACCCAAGGGAGCATTCTATGCTTTCCCCTCAATAAAGAGCACCGATATGACCTCAGGGGAATTTGCGGAAAGGCTTCTAGTTGAGGAGAAGGTAGCGGTAGTCCCTGGATCGGCTTTCGGGGAATGCGGTGAAGGGTATGTCCGTTGCTGCTACGCCACCTCACTAACTGACCTTGAGGAAGCACTTACCAGAATAAAACGGTTTGTGAACAAGTAGCAGACTCACAATTAGTTCCCCAATCCAGGTTTTGCAACAGTAAGCAGAAAACCCAAAATACACCGTGTCTCCAAGGAACTTAACGAACACAACAGCTTGACAAGGTTACGGTGTTGTGCTACTATGATGATACTTAAAGAGCACCTTAACAACTGGATAGCGGAAG
>CAYFEZ010000047.1:0-8644 GCA_964342215.1 uncultured Dehalococcoidales bacterium
ATCGTATTGGTAGTTACCTGATCCCAGCTAGGTTTCTCCAGAAAACGGGTGACCATCCCCTCAGTATTAGCTTCAATTAAGCCATAGTTAGTAGGGTCATCCACTGGGGTAAGGGCGATAGTTGCTTTTGCTTTTTTCCCTAAGTGGAAGCTTATCATATCGGTAATATCCAGTTTGGTAAAAATGTCACCGTTCAGCACTAGGAAAGTCTCAGCTAAGTATTCTTCGGCGTTTTTCACTGCTCCCGCTGTTCCCAGAGGGGGATCTTCTATGGTGTAATTAATATTCACCCCAGACTGGCTGCCATCACCAAAATACTTTTTAATAGGTGGCACAAGGTGACTTAGAGTTAGGGTTATATCTTTTATCTGGTGAGAACTGAGATAACGGATGACATGTTCTAAAAATGGCGTATTAAGTACCGGAACCATAGCTTTGGGTATATTACAAGTTAGCGGGAGTAATCTGGTTGCCTGCCCACCTACCAGGATAATTGCTTTCGTTACGCTCATTTCTTTATTTTAGTAGCACCTGTGTTGGTGTAGTCTAGATTTTACCACAGTCTAACGGCTTTAGTGGAAATTAGGTGGTTAGAAAGACGCTAAGAAGCCACTGGTTCTGGGGCGGAGCATAGATTTTGGGACTGCTCCTAAATTACCGCCAGCCTGACGCCCATTCTGAAAAAATGTAACAGAGGTATGTCCATAACCTGGTATTTCATAGCTGTTTGTGGATTCTCATTCACAGACAGCTTGCGGAACTTGAGCTTACCATTATATTCCTCCGATAGTGTTTCCGTTATGGGGGCGATCATACGGAAGTGACCACATTAGCGTAGCCAAAAATCCACTACCGCAGGTATCTTATAATTTAGAGTTTCGTTTTTAAAATCCTAGTCGGTAGTCTCTGTAACCATTGTGCTACTCTCATTCTAATCTGAAAGCCATCTTTTTATCTTACATTAGTCACCATAGTCTAAGACAACACTCGGGTGAGTGCCTGAGTCATGGAGCTGAAAGCATCAGAGGTATACCGTTCTATAGTTCCCTCATCACACATCTTAGCTAATTCCGGGTCTATGGGTAATTGCCCTAGAAGGGGAGCATGGGCAGATCGCGCCAGCTCCTCACCTTTGCTTTTACCAAAAATCTCAATTCGCTTATCTATTTCAGATACATACAGATAACTCATATTCTCTACTACACCAAGGATAGTCTTATTCATCTTTGTGGCCATGTTTACCGCTTTTCTAACTATCATAGCGGTTAAATCCTGAGGGGTGGAAGCAATAATTATACCAGATATTGGGAGAGTCCGCAGCACCGTAAGGGAAGCATCAGCAGTACCCGGCGGCATGTCTAAAATCAGGTAATCAAGTTTACCCCAGAGCACTTCTTCCCAGAACTGGGTAATGGCGCCGGATATGAGAGGGCCACGCCAGATAACAGCATCATCTTCACTAGGCAAGAGCAGATTGATGGACATAAGTTCAATCCCTGACTCTGATATTACCGGCAGGAATCCGTTAGCACTGCCACTAGGTCGGGCGGTGACGCCAAACATCCTGGGAATGCTGGAACCGGTGATGTCAGCATCCAGGATACCCACCTCATAGCCTTGACGCCGCAGGCCAACTGCTATGAGTCCACTGACCAGAGACTTGCCCACCCCTCCCTTACCACTCATCACCGCAATAATCTGGCTAAACTGATTTAGTTCGGCTGGTTTAACCTCAGTGAATTCTACTGCTACCGTTTTTACCCCGGACAGTTTCTCCACAACCGTTTTTGTTTTGGCTCTAATTAAGTCCTGAATTTCTGCATTTAAAGCCGCCGCCGCTAAAGTAATATTTACCCTTTGGCCCGAGACGGTAACTTCACGAACCAGATTCATCATTACCAAGCTGCGCCCGACTCCTGGCACAAGCACATCCGACAAACTCCCCCTAATCTGTTCCTCAGTCACCCTAATTTATTAAGTCCTCCTTTTTTAATACCCACACGGCTAACTCACTCCTTCCCATAGTTTCTTTTCCCGAATATCTTAGTCCCTATTCTCACTATATTTGCCCCTTCCTCCAGGGCAACCTGATAAGAATTTGTCATCCCCATTGAAAGATATCTCATCTCGATATTGGATAAATTGAGTTTCTTAATCCGGTCAAATGTTTTCTTCGTTTCTACGAAATAGGGCCTTGAATCTTCCGGATTTCCAAAACTGGGCCCCATAGTCATCAGCCCCATCACCTTTATATTTTGCAGAAGGGCAATCTCTCTTATTAGTTGCTCAGTATTTTCGGGTAATACGCCGGACTTCCGCTTTTCTCGGCCACTATTTATCTCGACTAACACCGGCATTACCTTGCCGAGCTGGCCAGATTTTTTATCAATCTCCTCGGCTATTTCGATAGAATCAACCGTTTCTACCATACTGAATATGCTTACTGCTCTTTTAACTTTATTTTTTTGAAGGTGACCGATGAAATGCCAATTTACTTTATTCCCGACTACTTTATATACTCTCTCTGTTTCTTGGACGTAATTTTCCCCGATGTTTTTTATTCCTGATGCTACTGCCTCTAGGATTTCTTCGGCTTGTCTTGTTTTGGCAGCGGCGACCAGTCCAACCCCTTCCGGTAACTCATTTAATATTTGGCGAACATTTTCCTTTATGGTCATCAGTAATATACCTTTTACGCACACACTAGCTTAATCTCACGGTTTTTCTCTCCGCCACTACCGCTTCATAGTCAGTAGTCGAACCCCTCCCACCTGACGAAAAGTAGCTCCTTGGCTGACACAGCGGAGTACCGCCTCCGTATCAACTACCGTTGTTCCTGAGATGGCGTCTACTCCGTAATCAAAGAGGACTGGTGACAGTGGAGTGGTGGGGCCGAGAACGACAACATACGTTTTGGGACGGCAGAAATCAAGCAGGTACTCAATGGTATGATTGGTAAAGGCAGAACCGGTAATAGCTACCACATCTGCTTGAGGGATAAGATTCTTTGCCTCGTCTTTGGGGAAATCTTCTTCCCCGGGATGTCGTTCGATTACCCACAGCTCCTTCACCTCTTGGCGAAGTTCGGGCACAAACGGGAAATACCCCACCATGGCTACTTTCCTGCCCCTTCCTTTCTCAGCCAAGAGAGCACTCGCATTAAGGCTGACACAACGCCGGTCCTCAATCTCGATAAGCGAATTGAGGGTTGCCATGCCGATAGCTGCCTCTAATAGACTTGGCGAGTAGGCCATTCGAGCCAGCGCCAACGCTCCCTTATTTATCAGAAGCCCAGCCCCTTCTACTGAGAATCCACTATAACTATATCCGGGCGGTGTTGAGGCTAGCCCACAGTTCCGGGTTAATACTGCTGTCTGAAAGACTCCCTGACGGACATCCCTTACCATCGTTTCGTAGCCCACTGCCAATAGTAAATCATCAAGAATCTTCATTGTTATTCCACATGCCTATTCCTGACTAAGCTCAGATTACTCCTGCTGCTGGTCACCACACTTCCCTCTGGGCCTTCTCCCCCGACTCCTTCCACTAAGGCAAATCAAAAAAAATAGAGAAATAGGGTGTTTTGGGTTTTACCTATAGGATTAGCATCCTACGTAAAACTTTATTTTGGCCCAAGCCTCCCCCCTTAACTCACCGGAGTAGGGAGACATTATTTGCCGTATTTATAGGCGTCCCGTTTGATTGTTTTCGGGTTTAACCGCCCTACCGTTTGGTATATTGAGGCGCCTTACGAGCTCGCTTAAGCCCAGCTTTCTTTCTCTCCTTAACCCTGGAATCTCGGGTAAGTAGTCCATGCTGGCGTAGAATGGTCTTAAGGCTGTCATCTGCCCTTACTAGGGCTCGGGCAATACCGTGAGAAATAGCCCCACCCTGCCCCGATATACCTCCGCCAGCTACCTTAACGATAGTATTGTACTTGCCAACACTATCGGTAACCGAGAGAGGTTTCATTACTGTCTGCCGGTGCTCAAGGCGAGGGAATCGTTCCTCATAGGGTACGCCATTAACTATGATAGCCCCATTGCCTGATGTTAGTCTTACCTGAGCTACTGCTGTCTTGCGCCTACCTGTCCCACAAAAATAGGTTTGTTTTTCCATTTGAAGACTAGCCCCTTAGTTTTCTATAGGGCAACCCTCCCTCTTTATTTTCTTCCATCTAGTACTTTTTCCTCTACTACGGTCGGGGTAGTTTGGGTTTGACCAAGGTGAGGATGGGTGTCGCCGACATAAACCCTGAGTTTTTTCATCATACTAGCAGTCAGACGGTTGTGGGGTAACATACCCTTGACGGCGTGCTCAATCACCCGGGTAGGATTGGTTTGCATCATTTTCTCAAAAGTGATACTTTTAAGCCCCCCGGGATATCCAGAATGTCTATAATAGACTTTCTGCTTAGCTTTATTACCAGTAACCCGAACCTTTTCTGTATTAATAACGACGACAAAATCACCCATATCCAGATTACGGGTGAACATCGGTTTATGCTTACCCATGAGTAAACCAGCTATTTGAGTGGTAAGTCGGCCTAAAACCTTGTCTGAGGCATCAATGACATGCCACTCTCGCTTGATATCAGATATCTTAGTGCTATAAGTTTTCATTACGCTCCTTCTCCCAGAGGGCTTGGGTAATTCACCCGTGTAAGGTACAGTCCACAAGCCGGAGCCGTTGGTCCCGCTAGGCCTGGTTTTTTCGCCTCAATCATACCACAAAACTCATCAACACCCATCTTACCCCGGCCGACTCTAATTAAAGCGCCGGCGGTGTTACGCATCTGATGTGGTAAGAAAGAACTCGCTACCATATTGAAAATAACTAGTTCCCCATCCTTCTTTATTTCCGCTCCATATATACGCCGTACCGTATTCTTCATTTTATCACTGATACGAGTAGCAAATGAGGCAAAATCATGCTTACCAATAAGAGCCTGGCATGCCTGGTGCATCCCCTTAATATCTAAAGGATAACTAACCAAGCAAGAAAAACCTTGTCTCATGGGCGACCGAGTTTCATTATTTAATATGTAGTAGTTATATTCCCGGCTAAGAGCATCACGCCTCACGTCAAAGGAATCGTCTACTCGGCATGCTGATTTAATGGCGATATCGCCTGGCAGATAGTAGTTTAATCCATTAATAAAGGTCTGCGGAGGGAGGGATGAATACGTCCTGAAACTAATTACCTGCCCTCTAGCGTGAACTCCGGCATCAGTTCGACTGGCTGCCCTCAACCTAATCCACTCTTCGGTAAGTTTCCGTAAGGCTTTCTCCATTTCCAATTGGATAGTAGGCAGGTTATTCTGTAGTTGAAACCCACAATAATGTGTGCCATCATACTCCATAGTTAATACCATCTTGGTGAGACTATTTTTCAACCTCACCACCAAATCCCCCTTTTATTTTGCGGATAATTCTACTCTACCAATCCAAGCTGAACCATGGCGGCTCCGTCACCTAATCTAGGTCCTAACTTAACGATACGTGTATATCCACCAGGGCGCTCCGCATACCGGGGAGCCAGTTCGGTGAATACCTTCTCAGTTATTTTTTTATCGAAAATAAAGGATAGTGCTTGGCGGCGGGAATGAAGTCCACCCTCCTTCCCCAGTGTGATCATCTGCTCCGCCAGACTACACGCTTCCTTAGCCTTAGCCTCGGTGGTGGTTATTTTCTCGTAGTTCAAGAGGTCAGTAACCAAGTTACGATACATTGCCCACCGATGACCCGCTGGTCTGCCTAGCTTCCTACCAACTATTTTATGTCTCATGCTCTGTCTCTTCCTCTGTTGGGTTAAAAGATAACCCCAGCTCTTTAAGTCGCTCCCCTACTTCTTTCCTAGACTTCTGCCCAAAATTACGCAGCTCTAGTAACTCTCTCTCCCCTCTACTGATAATTTCTCCTACTGTAGTAATACCACCACGGTCTAAGCAATGCATAGTGCGCACTGATAAATCTAGCTCATCCACCGATTTATTATATACGTCCTCCGGGATAAGCGGGCGAATAGACCCTTGTTCTGCCTCTAATTGAGTAATCTTAGCATAATTGACCAGCGGAGATAGTTGCTCGACTAGAATGCTGGCACCAAGGCTAATTGCATCGGTAGGAGATATGGTGTTATCTGTCAACACTTCTAGATGCAACCGCTCGCGGCTGGTTTCTCGACCAATACGAATTGGCTCAACGGTGAAATCAACATTGCGTACTGGGGTAAAAAGAGCATCTAGAGGGATCACTCCCATAGGCGAATTTTCATCGGACTCAGTTTGTCTGTAGCCCTCACCTAATTCCACATCAAACTCTACAGAAAGTCTGGTTCCAGGCGAGTCTAAGGTAGCTAGATAAAGTTCAGGGTTGACAATTTCAAAATCAGCCGAAGGTTTAATGTCGGCAGCGTGGATCCGCCCCTCTCCCTCCACCTCCAGCATTAACTTACCTGGTTGACCAGAGATAGATTTTAATCTTATTGCTTTAACATTAAGTAAAAATTCAATAGCATCTTCCTTTACGTAGGGAATAGTAGAGAGTTCGTGTTGAATTCCCTCAATCTTAACCCGAGTTATTGCTGCCCCTGGAAGATAGCCAAGTAGTACTCGCCGTAAAGCATTCCCCAAAGTAATACCAAAACCTTTTTCCAGAGGTTCGGCTACGAAGTGCCCAAAGTTTTCTCCATTTTCAATCAACTCAATGCTAGGTATGACTAAACGAGACAAAGGCCTCCTCCTTAATTAACTTATCGTGAGTAGTATTCCACAATTGTCTTACTGCTAAAGTTAGCGTCAACATCATCAGGGGTAGGTAAAGCCAAAACTTGCCCAGCAAGGTTCTGCCTATCTAGCTTTAACCAGTTCACTACAAGCTTACTCTCGATACTCTGAGCCAGTTGCTTGTAGTATTCAGTGTTGGTGCTCTTCCCATTCCAAGTAATGGTATCATTTTCCTTGACTAGGCAAGAGGGAATATCAGTCTTACGTTCATTAAGCATAATATGCCCATGCTGAACTAGCTGACGCGCCTGAGCGCGTGAGTCGGTAAATCCCAAACGATATACTACATTATCAAGACGTCTCTCCAATAACACCATCAAATTTTCTCCAGTAATGCCAGACTGCTTTTCCGCTTTGGCAAAAAACAACCTAAATTGCCTCTCCAGAATTCCATAAGTATAGCGGGCTTTTTGCTTCTCCCGGAGTTGCAGCCCACGGTCAGAAATCCGACGGCGCCGACTAACCTGTTGTCCTGGCGGTTTCCCTCTTCTGTCCACCGCACACTGAGGGCTAAAACACCTACTACCCTTAAGCATTAATTTTTCACCGCTACGGCGACATAACCGGCAAATTGCTGCTGTATATCTTGCCATTTCTCTACCCCTACACTCGCCTTCTTTTAGGTGGGCGACAACCATTATGAGGGATGGGTGTCACATCCCTGATACTGGTAATATGTAGCCCTGCGCTCTGGAGAGAACGAATAGCCGCCTCTCGCCCACTACCTGGCCCTTTCACGTAAACATCTATTTGACGTAAGCCATGTTCCATAGCTTTCCGAGCCGCGTCACGGGCGGCTAATTGAGCCGCATAGGGTGTGCCTTTGCGCGACCCCTTAAACCCAGCCGTTCCCGAGCTTCCCCAGGTAATAACATTTCCTTGGGGATCAGTGAGAGTCACTATGGTATTATTAAAGGTGGACTGAACATAAGCCCTTCCTGCTGGAATAAGTTTGCGTTCTCGCTTTTTTGCCTTAGTTCGCTTTTTCTGTGGCATTCTACTCTCCTAATATATGCGTTGGTTACTTCTTAGCCATACCGCGCCTCTGCCCTCTACCGGCCACTGTCTTCCGGGGACCGCGCTTGGCACGAGCATTGGTTTGTGTTTGTTGCCCTCTAACTGGTAGATTACGATGATGCCTAATACCACGATAGCAGCCAATCTCAATGAGACGCTTGATGTTAAGGTTAACCTCCTTTCTAATCTCCCCCTCTACCTTATACTCATGGTCAATAAGTTCTCGGAGCCGATTAACCTCCTCTTCAGTAAGGATATCAACCTTAGTATTAGGATTGATATCAGTCTGAGCTAGAATCTTCCGGCTCAAGGTAGGACCAATACCATGGATATACTGCAACGAAACCCCAATTTGCTTATTTCTGGGTATATCTACTCCGGCTATACGTGCCATATATGTGCTCCTTATCAGAAAAAATTAGCCCTGCCGTTGTTTATGCTTCGGCCTGGGGCAGATAATCCTGACCACCCCTTGCCGCTTCACCACCTTGCATTTTTCGCATCTAACCTTAACTGAAGCTCTTACTTTCATGATTAAGTCCTCGTATTACTTAAACCGGTAGGTAATCCTACCCCGACTCAGGTCATAGGGCGAGAGTTCTACTATCACCTTATCACCGGTTAAAATTTTAATATAATGTACCCTTATCTTACCTGAGATGTGAGCCAGCACCCTGTGCCCAGTAGGTAACTCGACACGAAACATAGCATTGGGTAGAGGTTCTACTACTATTCCCTCAACCTCAATAGCATCTTTTTTGGCCATAAGCTCCTTCTCTATGTGGTACTCAGTACTTCTGGTTCAGCATCAGTAATGGCAATGGTATGTTCAAAATGGGC
>CAYFEZ010000048.1:0-8595 GCA_964342215.1 uncultured Dehalococcoidales bacterium
GCCGCTCCGAAGTAACACCCAGAGCGCCAACAACAGCCTGCATCCGTGATATATGACCCTGGTGATCAGCCCCCCAAATATTAATTACTTTATCAAACTTACGCTCAAAAAACTTGTTATAGTGATAAGCAATATCAGAAGCAAAATAAGTAGGTGAGCCATCGCTCCGGACTACTACATTATCCTTATCATCCCCCAAAGCAGTAGATACAAACCAGGTAGCACCCTCCTTTTCTACAATATAACCTCCCTGGCGCAAAAGCGACATCACCTTCTGATATTGTCCGTTATCATACAGGGTTCGTTCACTAAACCAGACATCAAAATTCACCCCTAATAGCTCAAGGTCATTCTTAATTTGGCTTATTATCTTTTTTAGACCAAGCTGTCCTAGTTGTAACATTACTTCTTGCTCTATTAGAGAAGAGAAAGTGCCCTCCTCCTCAGCCATAATTTCCTTAGCAAGGTCAACCATATAGTTACCTAAGTAACCATCAGAGGGCATCTCAGCATCAATGCCTAAACACTGCTGTTGGCGAGCATAGAGAGAGCGATAGAAGGCATCTATCTGACCACCGGTATCATTAATATAATATTCGGTCTCCACCCTGTAGCCAGCAGAGCTCAGCACATTAGCCAGAGTGCTACCCAGAATGGCACCCCGACTATGCCCGACATGGAGAGGGCCCGTAGGGTTAACACTGACAAATTCTATTTGCACCCGACTGCCCTTACCGAGGTCCAAGTTACCGTAAGCATTACCAGCTAGTAGGATCACATCTACCTGACTGGTCAACCAATCGTTATTTAGCGTGAAATTAATAAACCCCGGTGGTGCCACCTCAATACGAACAATTTCAGAACTGGGAACCATAAGTCCAATTATACCATTGGCTATAGTCATCGGACTGATCCCAGTTACGCGGGCTAATTTCAGGGGAAAACTTGAGGCATAGTCGCCATGTTCGGAATTCTGGGGGCGTTCCACAGTAATATCAGGTAAAGTTACCGTAGGCAGCTTGCCCGACTCTTGTACCTTGCTTGCCGCCTGTGCCAATAAGTCGATAAGCCTTTGCCTAACCCTTATTATTCCATTCACTGCATCCAGTCCGGTAAACGTAATGAGTGCAACATACCTAAACTATAGCACCATTGGTAATGCATACTCAAATTATAATAATGGTGGGGATATTACTATTCACTCTTCTTTTATCAAGAATCGCCGGACGGTCTCCGTCGTGTTGTCATCACCGTAGTAGCCTCTTCTGTTGATAATTTGCTTAACGAGGACTACCTTTGAATCCATGGGGATAGAAGCGAACGCTATATTCGTAGTCGTTACTTTGGCTTGAAGACCACTGAAGGCTTGGTCTCAGCGGAATAAGCGAAGCCGTGGGCTTCTTTCGCCTCGCCATACGCCACCATTAGCTCTTCAACGGGGCCAGCAGCCAACGCTCTCATAGGGCAAGAAGCGACACAAGTGGGTTGCTTGCCATCAGCCCATCGGTCAAGACAAAGGTCGCACTTCTGCATTTTTGCATTCTCTTCAGCCGGGAATTGAGGGGCTTTATAGGGACAAGCCTGCCAGCACAGATCACAATTGTCTTTACCCAAGCATATCTCTGGTTCCACCACCACAATGCCATCCTCTTCCCGTTTCGTGATGGCACTAGTCGGGCAAGCTGAGACACAGGTGGGTTCGGCACAATGGTAGCAGGCGGTGGTGAGGAAAGCCACGAATAAATCTGGGTATTTGCCCCTTTCTATGGTCTTCACCCTTCTCCAACTCGCTGGCCCCGCCGCCACATCATTCCAGTCCTTGCAAGCTATGACGCAGGTGAAACAGCCAGTGCACCGGGTCTGATCGAAATAAAATCCCAGTTGCATTTTCCCTTTCCCTTTCTCAAAATTTCTCAACTTGAACCAGACTCGTGTTACTGCAAAATGCGCCACCCGGTGAGAGCTCATCCCTAGTCAAAACATTGGCACATCCGCCTCTGTCTATCCCTCCCTCATCAGGGTTATACGGGGCACCCTGAGGAATGTCAACCACTCCGGGCATTATCCTCTCCGTTACTCTAGCTGGGATAATCATCTCCCCTCTATCGTTAAAGACCTTAACCATATCGCCATCACTGATACCCCTAGCCTGAGCATCAGCGGAATTAATTAGCATCGCTTGAGACTGAAGTTCCTGCAGCCATGGAAGATTATCAAACTGGGTATGAGCTCGGCGTTTGAGGTGGGTGGTAACAAGCTGGAGGGGATACTTCTCTGCTAGGGAATCATGACGGCTTTCCCAAGTCTCGATGTATTTGGGGATGGGCGGGATTTCGGGATTGTTCATATCCGCGAGCTGCTGGGAATAAATTTCTATCTTTCCCGAAGGGGTGGGGAAAGGATTATGGACCGGGTCCTCTATTTGCTTCTGGAAAGCAACATATGGTTCAGCCAGCTTGACCTTGTGAATACCTTGCTTTTTGATGGTATCGTAATCAGGAATATCCGTGATTTCTTGATAGCCTGCCACGATTCCTCTTAGCCATTGGTCCTCTGTTTTATCATTAAAATCCGTAAGACCTAAACGTTCCGCCAGTCCAATACCTATCTCGAGATGAGACCTCGACTCACCCAGAGGTTCGATGGCTTTATTGACGTATCCATAGAAGGGGGTTGCCCCACCTTGAGTGAAGTCATTCCTCTCCAAATAGGTGCAGACAGGCAGCACAATATCGGCAAACCTAGCGGTGGGAGTCATAAACTGTTCCTGTACTATCATGAAATCCAGTGTCTTAAAGGCGGCCACTGTTTTGTTGGTATTGCAAATCTGGTTGAGATAGTTTGTGTTTACCAAATAAAGCAGTTTATAGTCAGCAGGGTAGCCGCCAGCCTTCCCCTTCAGAATAGCATCAGCGAGTCGTGTAGCATTTAGTTTGGCACCAGAATTAGTGCTAGTCCCACGAGCTGGAAGAGTGTCTCGCCGAGGAGAAACTCCCTGAAGCACCGAGTTACCGGGGCTGCGTATTCTTCCGCTTGTTCTCACCATAAAGGGAATATCACCCCCCCAGTGCTCACCACCCCATGATCTCTCCGCCGAACTTCCGCCGTGACTACCGATATTTCCTGTCATGGCAGCCAGCGTGATGGCGGCCCGGTGATATTGCTCTCCGTAGGCCGTACGCCCCGGGGCAATACCAGTGATGAATGCCGCTGGTTTGGTAGTAGCATAATCCCAGGATAATTTCTCGATGACAGCTGCTGGTACTCCAGTAATAGACTCAGCCCAGACCGGTGTCTTAGCCACACCGTCTTCAACACCCAAAACATAGTCTTTGAATCGGTCGAAGCCAACGGTGTAGGTATCAAGGAATCTCTGGTCGTACAGGCTCTTTACAATCATCACGTAGGCCATAGCTATCAGCATGGCTGCGTCGGTACCTGGTATAATAGGTATCCATTGGTGAGCAAAGGTCGCCGCCGTGTCAGTATACCTCGGGTCAACGGCCACAACGCGTGCTCCGCATTCTCTGGCCTGAGCCAAATACCAATTGGTATTAGTCCGCTGTATAGTGTTAGCCGGGTCCCATCCCCACATGATTATCAGCCGAGAATTGAGGAGGTCGTCCCGGGTATTATTGGTTGCCATCTGGGTGCCATAATTAGCCAGCGTGGCGAACACACCTCCTTCATGGGAGATAAAACCCCAAGGCTCAGTATATCCGCCCAGCATACAGAGCAACCGGTGGATTACCGGCTGGTGATGCAGCACATGGATATCCGCCGCAGAACACATGTATATGATAGAAGACGGCCCGTAGGTATCTCTGACCAGTTTTAGTTCACTAGCTACCCTATCCAGTGCCTCATCCCAAGAGATTCGTTCAAACTTACCTTCTCCCCGGGCACCAATCCTCTTCAAAGGGAATTTAAGTCTATCTGGGGCGTATACTCTCTGCCGGTAGGCCCGACCACGCAGGCAGGCTCTAAATTGAGGTTCTTCTCCATCGTCAGTCTCTATCCGGATAATCACCCCGTTCCTAACGTGCACCTTCAACACACAAGCCCCGCCACAGTGGCTATTACAGACGGTGGGGATTACCTTTTCTTCACCAACAGGCTTCGTTTCATCAGTCATATTTCACCAAATCCTCTTCTGGTAGTGACCCGCATTATAATACATTTATGGCCTACGCGTCTAACTCCACTCACCACCTTCTGCTGGCCACACTCGGGCTAACTCTCTAGCCAAGAGACGATGCTCCGGTTTCTCCAAAGTAGGGTCTTTTTCAAAAAGTCTTATCGCCTCACTGCGAGCGAGCTCCAGCAGAGCTACATCTGAGAGTTTAGCCATACGCAGATCGGGCAAACCACTCTGCCGTGTGCCAAAAAATTCCCCCGGGCCCCGTAACCTCAAGTCCTCTTCAGCTAAAGTAAAACCATCCTGAATCTTCTCAAGTAAATGCAGGCGCTCTCTACCTATTTCGGAGGGATTCTCGGCTAAAAACATGCAGTAACTTTGTTCCTGACTTCTCCCCACCCGACCACGGAATTGGTGCAATTGGGATAAGCCAAAGCGGTCAGCACTTTCCACCAGCATTACGGTAGCATTAGGCACATCAATACCAACCTCTACTACCGGGGTAGAAATCAGGATGTCCAGCTTACCGGCATAGAAGCGACGCATTACTTTTTCCTTTTCCGCTGCGGGCAGACGCCCATGAAGCAAACCTAGCCTCAACTCAGGGAAGATCTCCTGGGACAGGCGCTGGTATTCAACCACCGCTGCCTTCACCTGAATAATCTCTGATTCCTCAATGAAGGGGCAGATAATAAAGGCTTGTCGGCCACTGGCTATCTGGCGGGTGATAAAAGCATAAGCACTCTCCCTTTGTTCCGGTTTCAGCCATCTGGTTTTTACCTCTTGTCTCCCCGGAGGAAGCTGGTCTATAACCATCAGGTCAAGGTCACCATATAAAGTCAAGGCCAGAGTCCGCGGAATAGGCGTAGCCGTCATTACCAGCACATGAGGATTGAACCCCTTTTGCCTCAGAGATAAGCGTTGGGTTACCCCGAATCGGTGCTGCTCATCGACTACAGCTAAGCCTAATCGGCGAAACTCTGCCCCCTTCTGGATAAGTGCATGGGTGCCGATAGCAATATCTATATCTCCGTCCGAGATACGCTTCTGTAATTCCTGTTTTCGGGACTGACTAATATCGCCAATGAGTAGAGCTACAGTAAGAGGATGGGATAAAAACCCAGAGTAACTATGCAGGTGTTTACCCTCTTCCTCTTGATGCCCCACTCTGGATAAAAGTTGACAAATAGTGGTAAAGTGCTGTTCTGCCAGAATCTCGGTAGGTGCCATTAATGCCCCCTGATAGCCATTGGCGGCTGCCATAAGCAGTGCGACGGTAGCCACTACTGTCTTACCACTACCTACCTCCCCTTGTAATAAACGGGACATTGGTTGCGGTTTTTGCAAATCAACTAGTAGCTGCTGGAGAACTCGCTGTTGAGCCGCCGTCAGCTCGAAAGGCAAAGACTTTATAAATGCATCTATCACCACTGTCTGGGAACTAAAAGGACTGCCAGGCTGGCACTCCTGCCAGTGGCGCTTCCTATTGAGTGCACCCAGCTGGAGGAGAAAGAGTTCGTCAAAAGCCAGGCGAACCCTCGCCTGAGCCTTAGCGGCTTCATCTTCGGGATAGTGTGCCTGACTTATTGCCTGCGGTAGTTCCAACAGATTACACCGCTCTTTCAACTCTGGAGGTAATAAATCTTCTACCTGCCACATCCACTGGTCGATAACCTGTTTCATTAGTTTCCTTACCTGACGATGGTACAATCCTTGGGTAAGGGGATAGAGAGGAACCAGGCGCCCGGTGTGAATCAATTCCCTATCCTCAACTAGCTCCCATTCCGGGGATTCAAATACATGTCGCCCGGCAAATAAACTTACCCGACCGCTGATAACTATCCGGCTATTAGTAGCCAGTTTCTTGACTAGGTACGGTTGGTTAAACCAAACTACCCTAACATTACCCGTCTCATCCCCCACAATTGCTTCCGTACCGAACCTTCCTCCTAGCCTAACTTGGTGAGCCTGCCACACATTAGCCATGATAGTCTCCTCCCCACCACCAGAAAGCCGCGAGACGGATTTCATCTGGCTATAGTCCAGATGACGGTGGGGAAAGAAGTAGAGTAAATCCCTAATTGTTTTTACACCCAACCGATTGAATTTAGCCGCCAGATTTGAACTAATACCCTTAATAGTAGTGATGGGAAAATCAAGAGCTGGTTCCACGGTTACACGGGGTTGTCTTGGTTTGGGGGATGACTTGCCAACTGGCCGAATCGGTATTTCCTTACCCTTTTCCACTTCTCCGGACTCTACCTCAGCAAAAAAGTCAAGCACATTACTTGCCCATTCTTTTCTCTGTTGTTTGGTTAAAGAGGCATAATTAGAGTTAACCAAGTGAAGCTTACGGAAGCGGTTTAGGAGCTTAGGACTGGTTACCGACCCTATAGCCTGACCAGCCCAACGGCTGAGGAATCTGTCCAAACCGCCGATGACTGCTGAATCAACATAGCCCTTTTTATTCTCGAGCTCAAGAATCTTGCGCAGTGGCTCAACATCTATTGGCAAGTCCCTGCCTCCGTTTGTCTCGGCGAATAATTACTACTTATCACCTAGTACGACTACCAACAACAGACCGAGATCAGTAAGGGTGCCAATTACCGAAGTCTTTTTTTTAACGGTAACCGTGCTCTTACAGAATTACTGTAATCTCTAACTCTTCAGTTATTTTGGGTGGTAAGTTAGAGACACTACCGGTTACAATCTGGAGAGGCATAACTACTTACTATTATTCCATAGACACAATATAGTTATAGTGAGGCTGCCCACCTGGCACTATATCAATTTGAAGTTGGGGGTGCTGCTCATGGATACTGGCGCTGACCTGCTCTGCCTCAGCTGCCTCAGTATCAGCCCCATAATAGACGGTAACTATTTCAGCATTGTCTAAGTCTAACCTAGTCAGCACCTGATTAAGGACATCATTAATATTGTCACCTACAGCTACTAAGTCTCCGTCCAAAAAACCAATAGCCTGTTTCTTATTGATCTTTAACCCACCCAGTTGGGTCGAGCGTACTGCCCGGGTAATTTCAACAGTCCTGACCGCTGATTTTGTCTCCCTCATAAGTTGAACATTTGTATCAAAATCAGCCTCATAGTCAAAAGCTAAAAGGGCGGCTACCCCCTGGGGAATTGTTTCCGTAGGCACCACCCCTATAGTCTTGGTTGTCAGGGACTGAACCTGTTCAGCGGCAAGCACTATATTTTTGTTGTTCGGTAGAATAATAACCTTATCTGAAGCCACTGACTCTACCGCCTGGAGCAAATCCTTAGTACTGGGATTCATTGACTGTCCCCCCGGAACAATAGCGGTCGCTCCCAAGCTCCCGAAAACATTCCTGATCCCATCCCCAGCGACCACGGCAATAGTGGCCATACCTACTGCGGGTGCTTTCTCTTTCTGCATTTCCAGAAAGTCCTGATGCTGCTCATCCATATTACGAATTGACACCTGGTGCATAGTTCCTAGTGAGGTGGCATAACGAACAACATTACCAGGATCCATGGTATGAATATGTACCCTAACCGTAGACTCATTACCGACTACAATTAGAGACTGCCCCTTTTTCTCCAACTTGGTTCTGAGCTTTTCCAAGTCAAGCTCCTGCCCTTTAAGCATAAACTCGGTACAATATCCGTAGGGTACCTCTTCAACGGCTAACATTTGTGGTGTCCTGCCCACTAGGGGAACACTACTAGTAATCATCCAAGGCTTACGGAACTGCATTTGTTCAGCTTCACCCTTAAGGTACTGGGTGGCTCCCTCCAGAATGGTATACAGCCCTTGTCCGCCGGCATCAACCACCCCCGTCTCCATTAATACGGGTAGAAGACTCGGTGTATTAGCTACCGATTCGCTGGCGGCACTAACGGTAGCCTCCATAACCGCTACCACATCATCAGTGTGACTGGCCGCCTGGGCCGCTGATGCGGCTTCTCTAACTACGGTAAGAATCGTTCCCTCGACCGGATTGCTTAACCCCTTACAAGCCATCGTTGATGCCTGAAGTAAAGCATCAGCCAGATCTCTGCCAGTAAATGATTCTTTCTTGGCCAGTCCCTGCGCCAACCCACGCCAGATCTGCGACAGGATTACCCCGCTATTCCCCCGAGCCCCCATCAATGCACCTTTAGCTATAGCCTCAGCCACGGCTGAAGCGCTCTGGTCAGGGGCCCTATAGGCTTCCTCCACGCAAGACCGCATCGTAAGTAACATATTAGTCCCGGTATCACCATCAGGTACAGGGAAAACATTCAGCTCATCAATATCGGCAGCGCTTTTCTCTAACCAAGTAGTGGCCGCACCAAGCATTTCCCGTAAATCTTGCCCATTAACAGATCTAGTTCGTTTCATTTTATTCTATCCTTGCTAAATTCACCTGGCTATGGTAGCATTGTGAGCGGCAGTTTACCGCAAATTTACTTGACAGTCAAGGAGAAGAAATATT
>CAYFEZ010000049.1:0-8531 GCA_964342215.1 uncultured Dehalococcoidales bacterium
TCGGGAGGCTATTCGGGCAGCATCCACGGCCACATCGCCACCTCCAATAATCACTACCTTATCTCCTAGCCTAGCCTTGTATCCTAAGTTCACATTTAACAAGAAATCTACCGCCGGGAGAACTCCCTCCAGATGGATACCTTCAATATCTACCCCTCTATTTTTGTGAGAGCCAATAGCTATGAAGATTGCTTTAAATTCCTGTTCTCTCAAATTGGCTAGGTTGAAGTTCGTCCCCAAGCGGGTATTGAGCTTTAGGTCTATGCCGAGGCCGAGGTTCAGGATTTCATCTATCTCTGATTTCAGGAGGTTTCGCGGGAGCCGGTATTCTGGAATTCCCAGTATAGCCATGCCACCGGCAGCGGGCGCCGCTTCGAAAATAGTCACTCTATAGCCTAAAAGGGCTAAGTCATGAGCAGTAGTAAGCCCTGCCGGGCCAGCTCCGATAACGGCTACTCTAATATTTCCCGGTCTTTCTTTGTCGGTATCTTTCTTCTTGGTTGTAGATAACTGGCTGAAACTTTCTGCGGTTAAAGTATTGCTGGGAGCTTTGTTAGTGAGTGGGGCGATGTTGGTTTTGGAGGCTACGAACCATCTGTCCTTTTCTCTGGTAAAAGGCAGATGGTTCGTAGCCTCCACTCCGTAAGATTCGCATAGAAACCGCTTGATGGCGCGAATGTTTACCGGGGCATCAATTATTCCCCGCCGGCAGGCTTCCTCGCAGTGGGCGGAGCAGACCCGGCCACAGACGGAAGCAAAAGGATTAGGCTGCCTCGCCCGTATATATCCAACTTCGTAATCCCTCTCAGCCACTGCATTTACGTATCCCCTGGCATCAGTGCGTACTGGACAGGCCGCCTGGCAGGATATTTGTTTCTGGTAGTAATCTAAATCAACGATCTCTACTTTATATCTAGTGTTAGGTAACGTACTAATCAACCGCTCTAATATTTCCTCTCTTTTAGAACACAGGAAAGCAGCTTAGAAATGCTTACTTTACTGACGTTAACAGATAATCACTATTGTATAGTCTTGCGTGACCACGTAGTCTAACATACGCTGACGGCACAAGTCAAGGGAAGATTTGCGCAATTCAGGCGTAATTATAGCCTATACCAACAGTGCAGTCAACAACCGCTCGCTGACCAGTACTTGCCTGGTTTCATTCAGTATGGACGCGGTTACTCTGATGAGTTATTTGAGACCTTATAGTTAATATATGACTTTCTTGGAGTAGTCACCTGAGTTGCACGACGAGACGATTCAGACATTGGTCTTACTTTGTCGCAGACTGGACAGTGTGGAGAATGACAGCGGGGGCCTCTTTCCTCACATTGTTATCAGACTTTATGGAGCGGCCCATCATTGGGGATAAGTTTGAGGTGGCAGGAGGAGAGAGTGGTGGCTGCAAGCAGATACGGAATTAGGCATGTTTCGTGTTGCTTAAGAACCACTTAGAAATGTGGAACAGCACGAAGGGGCAACTAGTGCAGCTGTGACTATAGTCTTTACCGAATATAAGGCGATACTGAATGTGCTTGATAACGGGACAGGCCCCTCTGTATCATCTGCCTTGGGTAACTTTAGTTTCAGTGTTCATCTGGGGATCATTTCCATGCAGGAGTGTGCTGAATTAATAGGCGGAAGCGGGATCAAGAAACATACGGGAGCAAATACGGGGAACATATGAGCAAAGTAGTCGGTGAGATCTCGAGCGGATGTCTTTGGGGATAGAGTAGTTAGATGTCCTAAGGGATTCCTAGGACCTTCTTTTTCCTAATAGGCTGTAACAGTAAAGCTAATGTTAAACATATCAGACTGACAATAGACAATAGCAGGAGACCCAGCTGATAGCTGCCGGTTATATCGAAGATATATCCGAGTAGGACCGGACCAATAGTACTACCAACGGCAAAGTTCAAATTAATAAAGCCAAAAAGAACACCGTGGGCTCTCATTCCATACAATTCAGCGACCATTGGCGATATCGGAACAAATGCACCACCCCAAACGAAGCCAAATATTACGGCAAAGAGATATAGCATCCACAACTCTTTAGCGAATTGCAGCCAGACTAAGCTAGCCAACAGCACCCCAAGTGCAATAATAAGTGCCTGTTTATTACCGATTCTATCTGCAGTAGTACCTATGACAAACATACCCGCAATGTTCACTCCCCCGGCAATAGCTAGAACAGTGACAGCACTGGCTATCGGGATTCCCAGCCCGGTCGTATGGATAACAATATGTACTTGGATGGCCTTGAGGGAGATCGCCAGACATACCATAGTAAGTCCAAGCAGCCATAATTGTCTTGTGCACATTGCTTCTTGTAACGAAAAACCAGTTACCCCTAAGTTTGAGCTTTGTTGCTTTACTGCTGTTTCGCCATCTGGTAGCTGCCCTTTGCTTTGTGGGTCTCGCCTTAGGAATTGAGCCGCTGATACAATTATTATTAACGAGGTTATACCTAATACCGTAGAAGCGTGGCGCCAGCCGTAGTTTGAGATGAGCCAAGCAGTTAGTGGGGGCATAATTAATGAACCCACACCTATACCACTTAATACAATACCGGTCATTGTGCCCCTTTTCTTTGCAAACCATTTGGCTATGGTAGATAGTAATGGTGTAAAAAATCCACTATAGCCAATGCCCATTATCACACCGTAGAATAGGTATAGTTGCCAGATAGCGTTAATCTGAGACATCAATAGATAGCCTAGGCCCCAAAAGAGACCGCTGACCGTAAGAGGTAACCGGGGACCAAACCTATCTGTCAGCCTACCAATACCAATACATACCGAACCACTAACCAATGCTGCAAGTGAGAAGGCTCCAGCTGTTGTTGCTCTTGTCCATCCGAATTCTACTAACAACGGCTTCAGGAAAACGCCAAAACTATTACTTCCCCCCACACCAATTACTACAATGGCGAAAGCAGCTGCAACTACAATATAGCCATAGAAGGACTCAGATTTATTTTTTTTATTCATGGATAAAGACTCTTTCTAGAGTAGCCATCTGACGAAATAAACTGCCGGTATTTTCTATGGAGTTAGCATGCTAAGTATATGGTCGTCTGTAGAAACTAACTCGGAATAGATAATAGCCGTATGCAAATATATCACACCTTATACTTTTCCGCACCGTTCTCATTTGGCAATAGGCTAAGTGGATAATTGGGGGGAGATAATACATAGCGAAATGATACTTTGGGTCAAAATATTGAGGATAATTGATTAGGTATATAGAGGGATATTTTTCTGAGAAGGGTAGCATGAATTAGTGGATTTGCCGTGCGAGTAGGCTCCCCTCATTGATTTAATGTGCTAGTGGTTCGAAATAATACTTTACCATCATCCTTATTGGTTTGATTTAAGAGCAACACCATTATTAGGCTAATAACAATCATCAAAGCACAGATTAGAAAACCGATTTGGTAACTAGAAGTTACATCGTAGATGTACCCAGCTAGCACAGGGCCGATAACGCCTCCAATCGTAAAGGCAGCATTGCTAATCCCTAAAAGTACACCATGGGACTTCATCCCGAATATTTCTGCTATTATTGGAGACACTGGTACGCCGGAGCCACCCCAGGCGAAGCCGAACAAGGCAGCAAAGAGGTATAGCGTCCATAATTCCTTAGCAAATTGTAGCCAAATTAAGGCAACTAGTATAACAATAATGCTAATAACCATAGCAAAATTATTGCCCAATCTATCGCAAAACACCCCCACTACGAGCCTGCCGGCGATATTTAGCCCTCCGATAATAGCTAAAATGGTAACAGCATCGCTTGATTCAATTCCCAGACCCGTAGCATAGATAACAATATGTACTGTAATGGTTAATACAGAAAATCCAATTCCGGTGTATGATGCACAAAGTAGCCAGAGTTGGTTCATGCTGATTGCCTCACGAAGAGAAAAACCTATCGCGTCCGCATTGGGTTGTCCCTCCTTTAGTTCATTCTCTCCATATGCCAACTGCCTTTTACTTCCCGGATCACGTCTGAGCAATTGGGTAACAAGGACAATGAACACCAAAGAGATCCAACCAAAGATCACAAATGAGGCGCGCCAGCCGTAGTTATCTATAAGCCAACCAACTAATAACGGCACTATCATGGTCCCGGAGCCCATACCAGCCAGAACAATACCGGTCATTAGAGCCCTTCTCTTACTGAACCACCTTGCGACTGTAGATATGAGTGGAACAAAGGTGCCACTCATAGCGAAGCTTACCATTACGCCAAAAAATAAGTAGAGATGCCAAACCGTAGTAGCCTGAGACATCAGTATGTAGCCCAGACCCAAAAGCAAACCACCAACTGTTAGTAATAGCCTGGGACCAAACCTGTCATTTAGTCTGCCTACTACTATAGCCAGACATGCGCCCAGTAACATACGAAGCGAGAAAGCACCCGAGGTCATTGCCCTTGTCCAGCCAAACTCCACAAGTACGGGTTTAAAGAAGACACCAAAGGTACTGTTTCCGCCTATCGCGAATAGCATAATAGTGAAAGCAGCCAGAACTATGATATATCCGTAGAAAATCTTAGGCTTATTTTTCTTAATCATGTGTTGATACTTCCGTAATTGGGTATGAAATTTGCGTGAACCATATCATAAACTGCCTTTTTCCCTAGTGGTTGGTTTTAAGAGTAACGTAAATATTAAACCTGTCAAACTCGCCACACCAAGGATTAAGAAACCCAACTGATAATTACCAGTTATATCAAAAAGGTATCCAATTAGTACCGCACCAATGGCGCCCCCGATTGTAGCCCCTGCGTCAGTAAAACCAAAAAGCAGTCCATGGGAACTTAACCCAAATAACTCAGCTATGATAGGTGACTCAAGCACAAAAGTGGCCCAGCCAAATCCAAATATGCTACTAAAGAGATAGAGCATCCATAGTTCTTTGGCGAACGGTAACCAGAGTAGGGTGGCCGATAGTACAATAAATCCAGTAATGAGAGTTTTCTTATTACCAATTTTATCGGCAGCACTGCCTATCACAATTCTGCCCGCAATATTGGCTCCACCCATAATAGCTAGAACATTAACCGCATTATTTACTGGAATTCCCAGCCCGGTAGCATGAATAATAATATGTACCGTGATAGTATATATTGAAAACCCAAGGCAAAAGAAAGCTGCCCAAAGCGCCCAGAATTGCCCCGTACGAGTTGCCTCTCGAAGAGAAAAACCTGTGACTCCCAAACTTGCACTTTCTTGCTTTAACTCTACTTTACCATCAGGTAATAATCCTTTGCTTTGTGGGTCTCGCCTGAGAACCTGGGCGGCTGAAATCGTTAGCAGGAATAGTAGAATACCCATGCCGGTAAAGGCAATACGCCAACCGTAACTAGAGATAAGCCAATTAGTAAATAATGGTATGACTAGTGCGCCTGCACCTATGCCGGCCAATATGATACCAGTCATCATGCTTCTTCTCTTGGTAAACCATCGGGCTGTTGTAGATACTAAAGGAATAAAATTGGCAGTGAAGCCAATGCTTATTATTACCCCATAAAACAGATATAGTTGCCAGATATCACTAATCTGGGACATCAACAGATAGCCCAGACCCAACACGAAGCTACTGGCTGTAACCAATCGCCTGGGACCGAATCTGTCGTTTAGCTTTCCAGCACCCATGCCCAGTAAAGCAACTAGTATTAAAGATAGCGAGAAGGAGCCAGAGGTCATTGCTCTAGCCCAACCAAACTCCACTAGTACTGGTTCAAAGAAAACGCCAAAGCTGTAGAATGCTCCCATTCCTACTACTATGATGGTGAAGGCAGCTGTAACAATGGCATATCCATAAAAGAATTTAGGCTTCTTATCTTCAGTCATGTATTGATACGTGGCCCAAATTACTCGCCCGACGAAACTTGCTATAAGTGGTTGTTCGGTTATTCCAATATCAAGAGTAAGGTCCCCGGGGAAACAAGTTGCTAATCAGAGATTACCACTTGATTATTTCCGCCGAGCGCAGTACGGGCAGCCACTTCCATGTGTCCTGTTACGAATCCTTGCTTCTCATTCATGGTTCCGTTCACACAACCACCAGACTTTCTCACCGCTTCCAGGTTTGAAACTTTCAGGTTTCTTGTCCCCGTTCTTTGTAGGATGCCATTGGTCCGCAACATCAGGGTAGTTGCTCAAACGGGACCCTTCACTTATCCCGACATTAGTAGTTTTGCATGTCGTAAACCATAGCATAATTAACGACCAGGATACTAGGGAATTACTAGATAAAAACAACCTCACAATTACAGAGCTAAAGATTGAGCGAGATCAGTATAGCAATTTTGAAGATAACACTGTTGAAGTAGTGGAGTACGGCTTGGCTGTTTTAGGGAACTTAGGGGTTGTGTGGGATCAATTGGAGGATATAGAGCTAAAACAGCGGTTCCAAAAATTCATATTTCCATCTGGCTTATCTTATGACGGCCAAATATTTGGAACCGCCAATTTACCTTTGTGTATACGAACAAAAGACGCTAGTCTAAAGAAAAATTATGCTTTGGTAGCGCATACCGGATTCGAACCGGTGATCTCCTCCTTGAGAGGGAGGTGTCCTAAACCCCTAGACGAATGCGCCACACACACAAATAACCCATCAAGTTCACAGCTAGGTTACTTAAAGAGTTTATCATATCACGCATACAAGGGACAAGCCCACACAGCGTAGAAGCCTGTTCCCATACGCTTAACAGGTCTGTATTTGTTCTTTAAAAAGCGTTGGTAGAGTTCGCAAAAATTCACAGTTTGGGAACTAACTCCTCCTTGAGAAGGAGGTATCCTGTACCCCTAGACGAATGCGTCTCCGGAAAATAAAAAGCTGTTCATTATATCAGTGAGCACCCAAAAGAACAAACCTGGAATATCTCACCGCCTGACTTCACGTATTATCTTACATTAGACTCCCCGGGAGGAATAAGATAAAATAGTACTTAAGGAAAATGACTACAGCTTTCAACTCGCCACAAGCGACTTTTGACAATCGACGTGATGCCGGCAAGCAACTGGCCGAAGAATTAGGTGAATATGCTGGCCGGTCTGCGATTGTGCTTGCCATTCCTAATGGCGGAGTACCTGTGGCACTAGAGGTAGCTAGTTCACTTAACGCTGGCCTTGATTTGGTTATTTCTCGTAAAATTCCTATGCCGCTTAGTCCTGAGGCTGGCTTTGGTGCCATTGCTGACGACGGAACAACAATCCTTAATGAGGTATTAATACAAAGGATTGGCTTGAGTCGGCAGCAGATAGACTATGAAGCTAACAAAGTAAGAGCTGAGATTAAAAAACGGAGCCTGCTTTACCGCGGAGAACGACCACTGGCCAGAATAAGTGGAAAAATAGTAATAATCACAGACGATGGGCTTGCTTCCGGCTTTACCATGATAGCCGCAGTGGAATCAGTGCGCCATCGACGACCAAAGGAAATAGTAGTAGCGGTACCTGTCGCCTCGGCACTAGCGTTGAAAGAATTAGAAAAGGTTGCTGATAAGATAGTTACCTGTACTACCGGATTCATGCCGAAGTTTTATGTATCTGACTTTTACCGCCAGTGGTATGATCTCAGTGACGACGACGTAGTCCGTTACCTTAACCAGTGGCGGACGCGACATCTAAGATGAACCCGCGTAAAACCAGGGCGTTAATACCCGTCTACCTCCCCCATGTCCAAGAGTTAGGTGATAACTCCTCTCCACAGTAATCAGCAAGTCCGGTGGCAACACCTTGCACTTCGTTTAGTTCATGATCACATCATCACGCCGCGTTTCGCCTATGATCACGGACTAGTAATAGGAGTAAACCGGAGAACCAATACCACTGGCCTTTACCGTATAAAATGCCAATACACAAGAATGAAGGAAAAAAGTTCGCCCAACATTAATGGTTAAAAGATAACCTCTCTATTTATTCACTTGACAATTTAAAGGCAAAAGGTATATTTTATAATACTGCAAGGAGGGATTATATGGTAGAAAGAACATACTATAAGCCAGAGATTGAGACTATGTCAAGAGAACATTTCCTGGAGTTTCAGTGGCGGGAATTACAGGAACAGGTGAAATATACTTATGCAAACAGCGGCCTATGTCGGCGTCAGTTCAAAGCGGCTAATATAACCCCTGAGGATATCAAAACTAGGGACGACTTCACTAATAGGGTACCTTTCACCACTAAACAGGATCTGCTTGCTGACCAGGAAGAAGACCCTCCTTATGGCACTCGTCTGGCAATTCGTGAAAATGAAATCTTTACTACTTATCTCACCAGTGGCACCTCAGGAAAGGGAGAAGAGGTGCATGTTGATACTAAAGAAGACTGGGATGCTTACGTCGATGCTGTAGCCATGATATACACCTGGTCCGGTTGGAAAAGGGGTGACAAGGTTATGAATCCATTGCCTCTGGGGATAACGGTGGCGGCCCCCTTACACTACCTTGCACTGGTTAAGTTAAGTTGCGACGTATTTAATCTGGGAACGTATGATACCAAAACCAAGCTG
>CAYFEZ010000050.1:0-8416 GCA_964342215.1 uncultured Dehalococcoidales bacterium
CTCCTTTCCCCAAGTGCGGAGAGGTTGGTTATTGCCCGTAGTGAGCGCCCGATGAGGCGCTGTATTTCTTGGCTTCTACCGGCGACTCTACCCCGTGACGATTCTCGCGAGATACGGGTGACTGTGGAGCGTGGGAGCATAGCATATTCAGCCGTAACCCAACCGCTACCGCTTCCTCTAAGAAACCCGGGCACCCTTTCCTCAACACTTGCTGAACATACCACTCGTGTCTTGCCCAGCTCTATTAGTGCCGAGCCCTCGGCAAAACTTAGGAATCCGGAGGTTATTTTTATTGGTCGTAGCTGATCCCAAGTACGACCATCGGACCTTCTCACCAAAATCTCTCTTTCTGGACGTTAGTTTATGACAGAGTATAACACTACTTAGCGATAACGGCAATTAAAGCTACTTTTATGTGGGGTATCTACATCACTCCTTAACATCACTAACCCTTATAGTGGAATTACCTATCTTAATTGCCGGGTATGAAACAGATAATGCTGGGTAATCCAATAAATACCGAATTGTTAATTCCTGACCGGTAGTGGTTAGCCCCATTTCATAAATTTAATCCCTTCCCCATACAGTCTGGTTTTCTATTCTATTTTGGTCAGGGTTTACACATCGATAGTTTTCTCCTCTTAGCCAGTCACTCCCATACAGACTCTCCGATAGCTGCCGGCCTGCCCATTTCGCCGAAATAGCCGTATTTCATTTCCAATGACAGGGGGTAATTGCCTGCCGTCTTTTCCAATAACATGGATTATCATCTATTTTAAACTTTTCAGGTATTCCTTTAACCAGCCTAAGGCAGCTTCAGTCGCACTATGCTTGTTTTCTCCTCTGTTCCCGTGGAAGTTGTGTTGCTGGCTATAGGTTCCCACTTGGTGTGATAACCCGATATAGAATAACCCCGGTGGTTTTCCAAAGGTAACACCGCTGGGTTCGGCAATACCGGTATCCGCTAAACATATGTCTGCAGACAGTATTTTGCGGCCGCCCTGTGCCATCTCCACCACCACCTGAGAACTTACGGCTCCATACGTATTGAGGGTTTCCTCTAGCACCCCGATTAACTTAATCTTAATTTCATTACTATAGGCGATAACTGAACCTTTATAATAATTTGAACTACCCGGAATATTGGTAATCCGGTGGGATATTAACCCGCCGCTCGCGGATTCTACTATCCCCAGAGTTAATTTCTTCAGGCAGAGTAAACTTGCGACCTCTTGCTCAAGATTGGGCATGATTTATATGAATCTTTCCATTAGGTTATATATTGTTTTAATATCTACTTTGCTATTATTTTGACAAAGTTTAGGTATGGCCTGCTCTACTGCCGCATGTTTGTGTTCATCATATATGTCATTCAGGCGTCCATAAATACCGATTCTTCTACCTAATATGAAGTTGGATCTTTCTTCGGGTGATAATGCCTGAAATCTATCGATAACGGTCAGCATTTTCTCTTTGTCCTGAGGCAACTTACCTTCGATTTCTTGAAGCAAGTTTGTGATATGGTCACTAACATAGTTAGAATGGCAGTCCAAGTGTTCGATAAACGTCTTTTCTTCCTCTATGATTTCCTCATCGGTTAGGCGGGTAAAATTACCATTTTCTATTTCATCATATAGTGGCATTCGGCTGTTAATAGATAAGGTTCTGATTCTGATAAAGTCAGGGCCTATTTCATTCAGCACTCGGGCAGTATCAGCAGCATGCCCCTGCCACATCTCTCTTCCCCCCAAACCTAAGATGACATACTCAGATAAGGAGATGCCTGAGTTTACTACATTTCGGCCCCCTTGGATTTGTTCCGCAGCGGTAACCCCTTTATCCATAAATAGCAGTAGAGGGTCATATCCTGTTTCTAACCCGATATGCAGCCGTGAAAGTCCAGCTTGATGTAGTGCGGCTAACTCCTCAGGTTTCTTTTTTACCGCTGTCTTAGACCGTCCATAGCTGGTTATTCTTTCAATACTAGGTAGTGTCTCACGTAAGTACCTTATTACCTCAGACAGGTCGCTAGTCCGCATTATTAAGCTATTAGCGTCTTGCAGGAAGGCGCTCTTGCCACTGGCGTACAGCCATAGGGCTACATTAGCGAAGGCTTCATTTGGTGGGTTATTAAGTACTATCCCTGCAATCTGCTTTGTTTCGTTCCCATAGCCAGATCGCTGAGAGAGCTCTATTATCTTTTCCTGTATGGCCTTAACCGTTTTTATCTCTTGCCTTATCTCCGCTACCGACCTGAGTTGAAAAGTTTCCCCTTTGTAGGTGTGACAAAACTTACATTTATTCCACGGGCAATTTCTGGTCAGCCTGATAAGTAGGGAATGGGCCTCACTGGGGGGCCTAATTGGTCCTAATTCAAAAAAAGGTTCCATTTGCTTTTATAACCAGCCAAAGACATTTTCTTTAACGAATGTAAAGTTACTGTTCACTTTTTGGGTACTAGTGATTATATCCATATGTCCAGGGAGTAGATACTCAATGTTTAATTGCGATAGTTCTTCAATGGAATGCTTAAGTTCATTGGCATTGCTTCCGGGGAGGTCAGCCCGACCAGTATTTGCATTAAAAATGACATCGCCGCAAATCAAAAATTTCCCCTCTTTACTATAGAAGCAAATGCTATCCGGGGAATGTCCGGGGGAGACGACAAATTCTAATTCCCAATCGGCTTTATTTTGTTTGCTGTTCTCCAAATAGCCATCTTCTTTAAACGCGATCGGTTGAAGACCAAAGAATTGGGCTGTTTGGATAGTAGTTATATCATAGAATTTCTTGTGTAAAGGGTGTGCTAAAATTTTTGCTCCGGAAATTTCTTTGAAGGCTTCGTTTGCACAGTAGTGGTCAACGTGGAGGTGAGTATTGGTGATGATTTCTATATCTTGGGGTTCAATGCCGTCTTGGTGTAAATCCTGTATTAGTTTGGGGAGGAATTGGGTAAATCCGGGGTCGATAATAAGACTGATCTCGTCCCTAATCACGTAGGTATTACAGTCCAAAGTTCCTTTTTCGGGGTAAAAAAATAAATTATCTGTCAGCTTCATAATTATCGAAATACATTACATTGATTATATAGTAACTGTGGGTTAAAATAAAGAAAAGGTTTTCCGATGCTGTTTCGCTTTAATTGACGATAGAAAGATAAAAAATAACTTCACTTATATATGAGATGGAGGTTCAATGATGGGAGCATTAGGTTGGATCGCTGGGATCCTGGGTTGGTTGTGTCTTGTTATGGGAATTCTTACGGCCACCGAGGTGGTATCTATCGAGCTTACAGGACTCGACTGGACATTTTGGTCGGCTCAGGCTGGAATTTTACTTTTAGGTAGCATTGCCATTGCTCTTAGTTGTCGGGCACAGGAATAGATGGGTGCAGCGACGGTATTGATCACCGCTGAATCCTGCTTATGCTTATTCGTAAAGCAGGTAAGTGTAAGTTGCTTATTTCTGATTGGGGAGACTATCAGGTTATGATATTATAGAAGGGATATATTCGGTGCCGGGCGGTCTGCCATCAGTTCACTAGTAACTCTAAACAACAATAGGCTAAGATGAAAGCAGCTGTATATTATGGGCCTGATGCCCCTTGGCCGCAGAAGCTAATGGCTATCGAGGAGATGCCAACACCTACTCCGGGACCTGGTGAGGTTCTAATAAAGGTGGCTGCCTGTGGTCTCTGTAGGACTGACCTGGAATATCTCAAAGGGGAGGGAGTTACTCCTAAGCGACCGCCTATTATTCTTGGGCATGAACCTTCGGGTACTGTGGCTGAAGTCGGTGCCGGAGTAGACGGAGTTATTCGAGGACAGAAGGTACTGGTGGCTACTCCTATTCCCTGTCGTAACTGTCACTGGTGCTGTATCGGCCAGGAAAACTTGTGCCATAATATGGTCATAGTTGGTGCCACTCAGGATGGGGCTTTTGCGGAATATGTCATATCGCCAGCTGGGGGAGTTTATTCTCTTCCGGATGGTCTTCCACTGGAAGAGAGTTGTATCATCACCGACGCGGTAGGATCATCTTATCATGCTCTCTATAACAGGGCCAAAGTTAAACCGCAGGATACGGTGGCTATTTACGGCGCCTCGGGTGGATTAGGACTTATCTGCGTTCAGTTGGCGGCAGCCGTAGGCGCCAAAGTCATTGCAATCGGCCGAAAGAAGTGGAAGCTGGATAAAGCTAAAGAATTAGGAGCTACGGAAATAATCAGTGTCGTGGAGGTTGACCATGTAGAAAAAGTTATCCGTCGAATGACAGGAGGTGGTGTTGACATATCGGTAGATGTTACTGGCGCCCCATATATGATTGAGAGTGCTTTTCTTGCCACCAAGCCTGGAGGTACATTAGTGGTTGCTGGGTTCAGTTTTCATAAGATTCAACTGAATATTAACCACCTGAACTGGTTTGAGCGTAATGTGATAGGCTCAAAGAACTATTGCGCAGCAGATATGCCAGAGATACTTAAGTTGGTGAAACAGGGAGTTATCAATTTGGATAAAGTGGTCTCGCATCGTTTTAGGCTTGAGGAAATCAATAACGCTTATCAGATGCTGGACCGGGGGGAAATACTACGTGGTGTTATTATTCCTTGACTTGCGTGATAATATGAGTTTCCGTACCTTATATAATTTAAATAGGAGATGATTGATGGATATTGTTGAAGGTATTAAGTTCAGAAAAAGCGTTCGAGGTTATAACTCGCTCCCCGTTCCTAAAAAGATACTGAGTGAGATTCTGGAGGTTTCCACTCGTGCGCCGTCGTCGTTGAATGTGCAACCCTGGGAGTTTACCATTGTCGCTGGTGAAGTACTTAATAATTTCAGGCAAGCTAATGTTAAGATGTTTGAATCTGGGGTTTCCCCGACTCCAGGTGTGCCTGGCCAAGAATGTACCGGAATCTATCGTCAGCGGCAGAAGGAACAAGCCAGTCAGATTTTTGAGCTTATGGGTATATCTTGGGATGACAGGGCTAAGAGAAAGGAGTGGGATAAGGGGACTTTCAGATTCCATAATGCACCGGCGGTTATTATCATCTCTGCAGATATGTCTTTGAATGAGGTTCCTTCTATGTTTAATATTGGGCTCATTACCCAGACTATCGCTCTCGCCGCTTTAAATTATGATTTGGGTACTTGTATTCAGGATGTAATGTACCCTGACATTGCACGGAGGTTTACTGGTATACCCGAGTCTAAACTTATAATAATATCTGTCTCTATCGGTTACCCGGACTGGGAGTTCCCCGCCAATAGATTGCAGAGCCAGCGGGAGCCATATGAGAATATCACAACGTGGCATGGTATTTAGCTTATTGTGCTAGCTAGTAACGAACGGAATAGAATCATGAGGACCTTAATTCAATGTGATTTTGATGGTACTATTACCGAAGCGGATCTGAGTTTTCAATTATTGGACGCTTTTGGTGATGGAGACTGGAGACGATTACTAGCGGAGTACAGGGAGAATAAGATATCTATTGGCTGTTTTAATACGACGGCATTTGCTAGGCTAAAGGCGGATAGGCAAACTTTAATTGAATTTGTGCAGAGTGAGGTTACTCTACGAGCTGGATTCCACGAGTTATTGGGTTATTGTCGAGAAAATGGTTTCCAGTTTGTCATAGTAAGTAATGGCCTGGACTTTTATATAGACGTAACTTTGAGAGATATGGGAATGGAGAACATCGAAGTGTTCGCGGCCCAAACACGGTTTGTTCCTGGGGGTTTGCAGGTGAAATATGTGGGTCCCACGGGCCACCAATTAGATAATTCTTTTAAGGAAACGTATACTAGGTTATTCTTAAAGAGGGGTTATCGTATAGTTTATGTGGGTAACGGGTTATCTGACATTCCGGCGGCGGGATTAGCTGCTCACGTTTTCGCTAGAGATGAACTGTTAACATACTGTAGAGATGCAAAGCTTAATTATACCCCATTCATTAATCTTAACGATGTGGTTAGTGGCCTGGAGATTCTCTCATTTCAGTAGAGGTTGGTGTCGTTCTATTAATTCTTATATTATTTGTGATAGTGGCTACGGTTTTCGCATTTGTGATAAATGGTACAATCTCAGAAACAGAATCCTTATCGAATACCTATACTTTGTTAGTTTTATTTTTGCATAGATGGAAGGGGGAATTATGATCATAGATGTTCATTGTCACTTATGGGGTGAAAAGGTGCCATCCAGATTGTGGCTCGAGGCGCTGGTACAATTTGGGGTAGCAGTGTCTGGTAGAGATGAGGAAAGAGTTAGGAGGAAGATCTTGGAAGGACAATGTGATACTTCAGGGGACCTTCTTGTCCACGATATGGATGAGGCCGGGATTGATAAAGCAGTCATACTGGTAATTGATGTGGGCCTTTTTGCAGGTGTTGGCGTTGACGACGCTGTTTCATTAGAAGAACAACATCGCATATTTGCCAAAGCGGTAGAGAGACATCCCGACCGTTTGATCGCCTTCGCTGGAGTAGATCCGAGAAGGCCGGATGCGGTTAAGCTTATCGAGAGAGCAGTTAAGGAATGGGACTTTAAAGGATTAAAGTTATTTACGCCTGCTGGATTTTACCCAAATGACAAATGCGCTTATCTTGTCTATACGGCCTGCCAAAACTTGGGTATTCCGGTTTGGGTCCATTCAGGGACTGAACTAGCTCCTTTTGCTATGACTAGTACTAGGGCAGTCCTTTTGGATGAAGTCGCGGCTCATTTTCCGGAGTTAAAGATAGTAATTGCCCATGCCGGTGAACTATGGTGGCGAGAAGCTGCACAGGTTGCCCGGACAAAGCCTAATGTGTCCGTTGATATATCCGCTTGGCAGTTTGTATTACTACATAATCCGTTGCGATTTTATAAGGAACTAAGGGATCTGATAGACATAGCTGGTGTTTCTAGAGTTATGTTCGGTAGTGACTGGCCAGCGACCAGATTGGTACGGCGTATCAACCTTACCAACTATCTTAACGCTATTAAGGAAACGCCCGCGGAGATAAAAGCGGCCGCAATCGATTTTTCCGAATCGGAGATCAGCGCTATTTTGGGGGATAACGCTAAACGGCTACTTAATTTATGAACTGAGTCAATTACCTTGCTGTCGGCTTGTTTGGTTCGGGCAGTAAAGCCGATTATCTTATTGTAATCTTGTCTGTAAGCAGCTGTTGAGTACAGTTTTTTACCTTTTATGTATTACCTGCTAAGGTACCAAATGGGTAAAGCTCCTTGACAAGCCAGCCTGCCTTTGTTACCATACGAGGGCATTTTGAGTTTCTCGAGGGACCATGTCCATGGAGGAAATAATATGAATGAGGAAAAAACTACGAAGGACATTCTGAGGGAAACGATGACGCAGGGACAGCGTCTTCCACTCTATAATCCGGAAGCCCTAAATAAGATGAAGGAGGATTTCGGGCAGTGGAAGAATACGGTGGTTCGTGTTAAAGATAGGGAGAATTGGGAAGTAACTCCTCACACCATTATCGGATCCGAAATTCCTCGTGAAATGCTGTATACCCCGCTCAACAATCCTGACTTTGATTATAAGAAAGACTTGGGTTGTTCGGGAGATGAGCCTTATACCAGGGGTATACATCCTAATATGTATCGGGGCAGAGTATTTACTATGCGTCAGATATTTGGTGCTGGTTCTCCGGAGTACTGCAACCAGAGAATAAAGATGCTCTTGGAACATGGTGCAACCGGGACGAACTGGGCCCTTGATTTAGCAACTGTTCAAATGTTCGATTCAGATGAGCCTGAAGCCAAAGGGCAAGTGGCAACGGTGGGTGTCCCTATCGATTGCGTTGAAGATATGGAGGTAATATGTAGGGATATCCCTATTGATGAGGTTAGTGCTTCCATAATTACCCATTACCCACGGAATACAGCGATAATATTCCCTATGTATTTAGTGTTGGCCGAACGTAGAGGTATTTCATGGGATAAATTACCAGGAAGCGTACAGAATGATTTTATCATGGAAAATCTAGTTCGTAGTGCTATGGAATATATCCCACCAAAGGACGATTTCAGGATACAGTGTGATAATATTGAGTTTATCAGGCAAAATGTACCTCAGTGGAATTATATTACTCTTAATGGCTATAACTTGAGGGAATGGGGGACTTCAGGTACTACTGAAATGGCCGTGGCGCTAGCTAATGCTATTGAAATCATTAAGGAGATGAGCCGAAGAGGCCATGATGTTGATTGGGTAGCCGAAAGGATGGCATTTTTCTGGTCCATTGGCAACGATTTTTTTGAGGAGGTTGCCCGGCTTAGGGCGGTAAGGCGTTTGTGGTACCGGATAATGAAATACAGGTTTGATGCCAAGAAACCTCGGTCTATGTGGATGCGGTGCCATGTTCAAACTTCAGGCGTTTCTCTGACTAGAGAAGAGCCA
>CAYFEZ010000051.1:0-8406 GCA_964342215.1 uncultured Dehalococcoidales bacterium
ACGAGATTCTGGTAAATTTACCCTCACCCCTCTCACCGACTCTCTTCATGGGGTACTTCAGACGGTCAGGGGAATAAACACGGTAATGGTAGAGCAGCCCTCTAGCGCAGGGTCGAAATGCGGGCAACCCCAAGTCATGGGCCTCTATTTTAACAATTCGCTCATCTTCCACATAGATATTAAGGGGACAAGACCCACCACAATCATGGCAGCATACCGAAGGAACGATTTTCATTTCAGCAACGCCTCCCCTCCTTTTGATGAATGATGACAGCCAGATCCATTAAATTGCAATTATAAACTTACTTTTTTTGTATGTCAACACCCCCCTAATATGGCTTGCCCCCATAAAGGGAAGTAGTAGGTGATCATTTGGCTAATATCCCCGTGCGACCCCTTAATGCTCACCGAGTTTCCTAAGACATCAACTTTTATAGCTAACGCTTATTAATACAGTCCACTTCAAAACATTCTTTGACGGTGTTGGTTAAAGCTACGGATACTCCGCTTGCCAGTGCTTTTGTGTTATAGTGAGCGGCACAGCATCCGTTTAGGGTTTTCGATTAGTATGGTGTGTATCTGTTTTGTGGTGATCCCCCGTGCCAGCATCTGGGGGATAATGTTACACAGAATGTGGGCGTAACCATTACCACCGTAGCGAATCAATCTGATTTTCATGCAGAGGTCTTGGGAAATAAGAATCTGTTCTAGGTACCCCTGATTAATAAGCTCGATTATTTGTTCAATTCGTTCTCGGTCACAGAGCCTATCGTAAACCGGGGTATTTGGACGTATCGGATCGAATAGGGGGCCACCAAAGAGATCGTATTCGAGATAACAGCCTGTCTTTGCCAATTCGTCAAGAGTGTCTAAAGAGCGTTTTACGCGGTCTACATGAGAGATGACGACACGGCTAACGTCAGCACCGGCGCTACTTAGTTCCTTGATGATTTCTAGTGGTGAATCCACATGCGGGCTAGAGTGACAGGTTATGGCTACTCCGGTGTGCTGTTGGGCTAGGGCAGCCGCACGTAATGATTTCTTCTCTCTATTAGTGAGAGGCCATGAGCAGCCAATTTCGCCGATGATTCCGGCACAGACGTTGCTGTTGCCAACACCGACCTGTATATCGGTAACGATTTCATGAGTAATCTCTTCTTCGGTTAGTTGGTCATATACTGGACTCACACCTTGGTAATAGCCTGAACCCATAACTATATTGAGGCCGGTGGCACTAGAGATGCGTAGTAGTCCACTGGGGTCGCGGCCCAGGTTTACGCTGGTAACCTCGACGACGGTGCTACCACCTTCCTCTTTAAAACGAATCAACTCCTTAATAGCCAATTTTTCATCCAGTAGCCGGACATTCTCCAAATTACTCGAACAATTATGCCAGAGCCAGCTCAAGTTTTTGGGAGTCACTGGTTCGTAGGCTAACTTCTTAAGTCCAGTATCTTTGGGTTCGACAAAGAACCAGGGTGATGTGTCCACGAGAACATGTTCATGGGGTAGGGTTATTCCCAAGTCTTCGGCATCAATCGGTCCTGAGACTGTTTGTACTTTTCCGACCATTTTCTGCGTAGTGATAGCCATTTTAGTTCTCTTTCGTTTCTAGATTTTGCTTTACATAAGTATCATCGAAATTTCTGGAAATAAAATTATCTAGTTCTATCAAAATGGTCTTACCTACGTCCATTGTCATATGTTCGAGTAATCTAAGGTATAAGGCTTGCTGACGTTTGCTGTAATCTATATTCAGGCGGTTAATCATCGCTCTTTCGATGAAAGGCTCTCATACAGTACGGATACAAATCACTAATGATTCAAGGATCTCAATTTTATCATCATATTGGGCTACTTGTTTAGTTCTAAGCATGTCCCCTCAAAAATATACATACCGATCCATGTCACTCAGGAAATCATCGTGGTTCTTTACAGGGTAGGCTTTGCATATCCTAACTATTCATTACATTAGAGATTGCTTCAAAGTCTATTTCTTCTTTAGTAGATTTGTCAATGAGGATAGCTTCCCCTGTTTCCTTTTCGTTCGGTCTTTCTCAATAAATGTCTCCTTTGAACTCCTTCGTGGTAAAGGTTATAATTAACCGTTAGATATGGATATTTTGGCAGAGCTTAATCCGGCGCAAGGGGAAGCCGTGGAAGCAATTAGTGGGCCGGTGCACATTCTGGCTGGTCCAGGGAGTGGTAAAACCAGAGTTATTGCTCATCGGGTGGCTTATCTAATGAGGGTATGTGGCGTTAGTCCCCGCCACATTATGGCGGTTACCTTCACCAACAAAGCAGCCCGGGAAATGAAGGAAAGGCTTTACCGACTGGTCAGTGGTTCAGTGAATGATTTAACTTTGGGCACATTTCACGCTATTTGTGCTCGTATCCTACGTCAGGATGGACAGGCAATAGACATTGATCCTCGGTTTGTTATCTATGGCGCTGATGACCAGATCAGCTTGATAAAGCGTAGTCTTCAGGAGATAGGCCTTGACCCGAAACAATATGCGCCCAGGGCGGTACAATCAGCAATTACTTCAGCAAAGAGTCAAATGATAACCCCTCAGGATTATATTCGGCATAGTCATAATTATTTTGAAGAGGTGGTAGGGCGGGTATATGAGAGTTATCAACAGTTATTAACGCAATGTAGTGCCCTTGATTTTGATGACTTGTTAATGAAAGCGGTGCAGTTATTTAAGTTGAGTCCTGATGTTTTAGTTAGATATCAGGCGAGATATCGGCATATTTTAGTAGATGAGTTTCAGGACACCAATCTGGTGCAGTATGAGCTAATAAAGCAGTTGGGTGGTAGGTATCGTAATATATGCGTTGTGGGAGATCCGGACCAATCAATCTATTCTTGGCGGTCGGCGGACCTGCGTAATATTCTTAATTTCGAGAAGGATTATCCGGAAGCAAAATTGGTGTTACTTGAGCAGAACTACCGCTCTACTAAAATGATTTTGGAAACCGCATCCAATATCATCTCGGGTAATCAGCAACGTAAACCCAAGGAGTTATGGACCAATAATGAACGGGGTGAGCTAATTATGGTGGTGGAGACCTATACTGAGCAAGAAGAGGCCCAATTTGTAGTTGGTGAGGTGGAGCGTTTAATGGAGCAGGGACAAGCTAGCCTAGGTGATTGCGCCGTGATGTATCGCACTAATGCCCAATCGAGAGCTTTGGAGGAAGCCTTTGTCCGCTACGGGACACCATATAGGCTGGTGGCGGGTACTCGTTTTTATGAGCGGCGTGAGGTTAGGGATATTATCGCTTATCTTCGGCTTATCCAGAATCCTTATGATAGTGTAGCCTTATTAAGGATAATCAATGTTCCTGGACGCGGTATAGGGCAGCGCAGTTTGAGTGAACTATCTAGTTGGGCCGGTTCCATGGGTATTTCTCAGTATTCAGCATTACAGCTTATTATCGAGGAAAAGGAAAGTGATGCTGAGGCACATCAGCCTTCATTTACTGCCCGTATTACTCGGGCATTGGTGGGCTTTGCTAGCTTGATGAATGATTTGATGGCTTGTAGTCAGGAGTTGAATTTGGTTGATTTATTTGATCTGGTGGTAGCAAATTCAGGTTACCGGGAGTATATTGTGGGCGATCCAGATGGCGATGAGCGTTGGGAGAATATTTTGGAACTGCGTACGGTGGCCCAGCAGTATCGTGATTTGAAACCACCAGAGGGTTTAGCTGTCTTTCTTGAGGGGGTAATGTTGGTATCTGACGTTGATGGGTTTGATGAGACGGTGGATTCGGTGACTCTGATTACATTACACCAGGCCAAGGGTCTGGAGTTTCCGGTGGTATTTATTATCGGTATGGAGGAGGGCATCCTGCCTCATTTTAAGTCGTTTGATGACCCGGCACAGATGGAGGAAGAGAGACGATTGTGTTATGTCGGTGTAACCAGAGCTAAACAGAGGGTGTATTTGGTTCGGGCTTTTCGTCGTAATCTGATGGGAAGTAGTACGGTGAATAGACCATCGCGGTTTTTGGGTGATATACCTCAGCACCTGATAGCTGGTGCTGGCTGGTGGAGGGGGGAAGACAATCAAATAACTGCGGCGATGCATTCTTGGAATAAGGCGGATACCACTGGTTTAGGCACGTTGGAATTGAGTGCGGGCGACCATGTGCGCCATGCTCAGTTTGGTGACGGGGTGGTGGTTACCTACCAACAGGTAAAGGATGATGCGGAGGTAGTTGTTGCCTTTGCCGGCGCTGGGGTGAAAAAGTTCCTGCTGAGTTTTGCTCGACTGGAGAAAGTGGCATAATTCCCTGAAAGCTGTTGAGATATACACGAAACCGTGTACAATTAGTATAATATGCCGATTATAGTTTTGGATAAAGAGGTAGTATCCCAGATTGCTGCCGGTGAGGTGGTGGAGAGACCGGCCTCAGTGGTGAAGGAGCTGGTGGAGAATTCACTTGATGCTGGCTCGAGTAAGATTACAGTTGAAGCCAATGGTGGTGGGGTGAGCTTAATTCGGGTGACGGATAATGGGGTGGGGATTCCAACGGAAGAAGTGGCGTTGGCTTTTGAACGGTATGCGACCAGTAAGATAGGCGATCTAGAAGATTTAGATGGGATCAATAGTCTTGGCTTTCGCGGGGAGGCATTGCCTAGCATAGCGGCGGTGGCTCAGGTAGATATCGTTACCAGCGCTGTGGGACAGTCGGTGGGCTCCTGCTTTAGTTTGAGGGATGGTACAGTTACTAGCCGGGGCAGCCAGGGACGTTCCCAAGGGACTACGGTTACGGTGCATAATCTCTTGCGGAAGGTACCGGCGAGGCTGAAATTCCTTAAGTCGGTAGCTACGGAAAACGGTCATATCGCTAATGTGGTTAGTCAATATTCCCTCGCTTTCCCCGAGGTTAAGTTTACCCTGTCTATTGATGGACGGGAGACCTTACATACGGCAGGTGACGGACAGCTAATCGACAGCGTGATTGAGGTCTACGGCATAGATATAGCTCGGAATATGTTGGCCGTTGGACCTGAAAATGGTGGATGGGAAGGTGAGACAGTGCCGGCATCACTGGTGGTAACCGGGATGATAGGTTCTTCGGTGGTGAGCCGCTCCAGCCGGGGTTATCTCAGCTTTTTTGTCAACCGACGTTGGGTAATTAGCCGCGTGCTGGCTTGGGCAGTGGAAGAGGCTTATCATGGGCTTTTAATGGTGGGGAAACATCCGGTGGCCATTATCGATATTTTGCTGCCGCCGGGTGAGGTAGATGTTAATATGCATCCTACCAAGACCGAAGTAAAATTTTACCGGGAGAAGGATGTTTTTGGCGCTGTCCAGAGAGCAGTCCGGCGAGCCTTGCTCAAGCAAGCGCCGGTGCCTAAAATTGAGGAGGTAGCCACCGTATATACATCTCCCTCATCACCAAGGCAAACCCTGTGGTCATCAGCCGTGGCGGTTAGCCCGACCATTCCGCTGCCAGTATCTCCGCAGACTCCGGCGGTAGTTTTGCCTATTTTACGGGTATTGGGTCAGCTATCCAAAAGCTATATTATTGCTGAGGGTCATGATGGGTTATATCTCATTGACCAGCATGCCGCCCATGAGCGTGTCCTTTTTGAGAGGATTATGCATCAGCGGTCACAACAGGAAATAGAAGTTCAGGGGTTACTAGAGCCAGTGACATTTGAGGTTAATCCTTTAGAGGCAGAGATCCTGAAATCACATTATGAAGGCTTGGCTGAATTTGGCTTTTCCATGGAGTTATTTGGCGATAGGACTTATCTGGTCCGGACGGTGCCTGCTTTGCTGTATAACCGGGATTGGGTAGGGATGGTAAGAGAATTGGTGGGTTTCTTATCGGGAGGAGATAGGGATTATTGGGCAGAAAATATCGCTATATCTGTGGCTTGTCACGGTGCGGTGAAGGCAGGTCAGGTATTAACCGATGACGAGATGCGTGAATTGATACGGCGACTGGAGCAGGTAACTATTCCCCATACTTGTCCTCATGGCAGGCCGACCATGATTCACCTTAGCTCGGGGCAATTAAGCCAGGAGTTCAGGAGAAGTTAATATTTTATCTGCTACCTACCGGTAAGACTGAATAAACCTGTAGATGGCCATAATGAAGTAAAGACCCCTTGCCGCTCCCGTACGAATGGCGTAAGAGTTGTTGCCACTACTCTGACCAATAAAACTAACTGAGCTACTTTCTCTGGTGAAGTAAGCGTGGAATAATAGATCAGTTTCAGGATAATATAATCCCCAGCGATTTGGACTCGGATGCCGGTTACCTTTCTGCCGGGATATAGCGGTTATCTCTTGTTCTAACTGTTTTCCTGCTTCGTCAACTATCTCGCTAAAGCTAGCGGAAAACATGTGGCTTATTTTACCTATTTGGTGGAGCAGTCTACTATGAATTTGTGTGTGTATTGAGCGGCGATAGCTGAGATAACTTAGTCAACCATGTCGGGTACTTCCTTAATATTGGAGTATATTTTTAGGTCGGATATCTCACCATCATTAATGCCTATCGGGTGAATATTGTCCCTAAATCCAGTGTTAGATAAGGCGTCCAGAAACGCTCGGCTAAAATTTGTTTTGGTTGCATTATTTGAAGTTTCTACAATTACTATCGACATTGGGTTAAAGAGCTAGTCAAGGTTTAGTTGATTACTTTGGTGATTTTGTTTGGTATTCTCAAGCCTATTCGTCGCTGGTTTTTAGCTACCACCGAGCTTGACTAAGGGGATTTGGGCGGAGCATAACGGACAGTCTGATGGCGAATAGGTCAGGGTTACTGAGCGATGGCAACTAAAAAGCGGAGCTTCGAATTCTACCTCTTGCTCACTACGATCAACTAATACCCCTATGCCGGTAACTATTCCATTTTGCTTGGTTACTGCTGCTATAACTTGGCGTATGGAGTCGCCAGTGGTAAGGATATCATCAACGATGAGCACTCGTTCACCGGGGTTAATGCTGAAGCCTCGCTTGAAAGCTCTGGTTGTATCACCTTCCTTTTCAGCAAATATGCCACGTACCCCTAACTGCTTGGCCACTTCGAAAGCCAGAATAATACCACCGGTAGTTGGCCCAGCCACTACTTGAACCCCTTGCTGCCGAAAGTGGGTAGAAATGTTACGACAAAGCTGCTCCGTGTAGTTGGGGAATTGCAAAATTCGGAACTTCTCCCAGTAGGTAGGGGAATGTAGTCCAGAGGCGAGCAGGAAGTGTCCTTTAAGTACGGCACCCGATTTATGAAAAATTTCCTCTACACGGTCTATCAATTTGATACCCTTTAAGCTACCCTAAACACGAATTTCAGTAAAGCGATTCTTCAGGCATAGAGTTGACTGGTCGGTAATGGGTAATTAGAGATAACTCCCCATTTATTCAGTGGAAAGATAGATAACCAAGCTTTACCAATTATGCTTTGACGTGGCACTGTCCAGTCGTTATGAGAATCGTTGCTATTATTACGGTTATCCCCGAGAACAAAGTAGTTGTTCTCGGGGATTTTTTGTACTGGTAGTGTATATCTGGGGGGGGCTTTTATATAAGGTTCCTCCAGTGGTGAATCATTAATATATACCGTTCCATCTTTCACCTCCACAATGTCGCCGGGTAAGCCGATTATGCGTTTAATAAAAGGGGGTGTTTTTTGATTTGGATTGGTAGGTGGATGGAATATAATTATATCGCCCCTTTCCGGTCCGTGAAAATTATAGACAACCTTATTGATTATTATCCTCTGTCCAACGTCAAGAGTAGGTTGCATACTGTTTTTTTCAATGATAGAAGCCTGGGTTATGATGTTTAATGCCAGAAAGATTACTGCGGCTAGGGCGAGCATTACTATGATTTCACGGAAAAAGGGTCTTATCAATAGCCACTCCATTTTATATTTAATTCCAATTATACATTAATTAGCGTTTATCATTCTAGTATAGGGACTGGCTAACTGATGTTGTTTCTTATTGTCCTCCCCTCCCTTTTCGGGGGAAATAAAAGAGCATCGGCGTTGGATGGACGGATCTTATTTGTAGTCCCCTTTGTAAGTGACCTTATGTTATATTTGTTGCATTCTTTGAGAGTGCGGTGCTAGAATGACAATAGTATGGACTATATGGGGCAGGCACTCTCTCTGGCTAAATTGGCTTTGGGGCAGGTGAGTCCTAACCCCGCCGTAGGGGCGGTGGTGGTTAAGAATAATGTGGTTGTTGGGCAAGGCTGTACACAACCACCAGGCTCTTTCCATGCTGAAGTGTTGGCACTAGAGCAGGCCGGTGAAAAAGCACGGGGTGGTGTACTGTATGTGACGTTAGAACCATGCTGTCATTATGGTCGAACTCCACCATGTAGCCAAGCAATCATTGCGGTTGGTATTACTGAGGTTCATTTGGCTATG
>CAYFEZ010000052.1:0-8283 GCA_964342215.1 uncultured Dehalococcoidales bacterium
GGTTGGTTATAGGCTATGATACACGTTTTGCCTCCGAGGATTTTGCCACCGCGGCCGCCACAGTAATTGCCGATAATGGAATAAGGGTGTATCTTTGCTCCAGAGCGACTCCAACACCGGTAATAAGCTATGGCGTTCAGGTTCGGGAGGCCGGGGGAGCTATCATCATTACTGCTAGCCATAATCCGGCTATCTGGAATGGCTTTAAGTATAAATCTGAGCATGCCGCTAGTGCTCCTCCTGAGGTTATCACCGAGATAGAAAAGCATATTTCTCAGATTCTGACTACCGGGAACATAAAACAACCGTCACATACTGGGGCAGAAAAAAATGGGCTAATAGAGTACCTTGACCTGACCCCCATATATTGTCGACATCTAGCTAGCTTTATTGACATTGATTGCCTGCGCCAGTCCAGAATGAAGGTAATTGTTGACTCTATGTATGGTGCTGGGAGTGGGTATTTCAAAACGCTGTTAAATGGCGGATCCCTCGAGGTAACGGAGATAAATAGTGAACGCAATCCTATATTCCCCGGGATACAACCTGAACCAATTGTCGCTAACCTTACCAAGCTTTCTGCTACAGTTAAAGAACAGAGAGCTAACGTAGGATTTGCTACCGATGGCGACGCCGATCGCATTGGTATCATAGATGAAAATGGAGTTTTTCTTACTCAGCTTCAGGTTTTTGCCCTACTCACCCTTTATCTTCTGGATATTCGTGGTGAACGGGGTCCTATAGTCAAGACGATAACCACTACCAGCATGATTGATCGCTTGGGAGAAATTTTTAGCGTACCGGTTTATGAGACGACAGTAGGTTTTAAATACGTTGCCCCCGTAATAGAAGAGAAGAACGCCCTTATTGGTGGAGAGGAAAGCGGGGGCTATGGCTTCAGAGGCCATGTACCTGAACGAGACGCTATCCTAGCTGGTCTTTATTTTCTTGATCTGATGGTTAAGACCGGTAAAACACCGTCTGAGCTTTTAGATTATCTCTACACCAAGGTAGGCCCGCACTACTATAACCGGGTAGATATAAAATTTCCCGCTGAAGAACGCCAAGCCATAAATGATCGTATCGCCGCCAATTCTCCCAAATCTATTGGTGGTGTTAATGTAGTAAAGTCAGATACCACCGACGGCTTTCGCTTTCTTCTGGCTGATACCACCTGGCTACTAATCAGATTTTCCGGCACCGAACCACTGCTTCGCGTCTATGCCGAAAGTAATACTCCGATTCGAGTAGAAGGGTTACTTAAACTGGGTAGGGAACTGGCAGGAGTTTAAACCACCCTGACTTAACATTTTAATGATGTTGAAGAAAGACTAATCATGGCTGAAAAACTGCCTCAAAAAACAGAGAAACCCTGGGGTTTCGAGCTTTTATTGGCTCACACCTCAAAGTACGCGGCTAAAATAATGTTTGTTAGAAAAGGACATCGGCTTAGCCTTCAATATCATGAGAAGAAGGATGAAACCATTTACGTCTATGAAGGAGAGGCCTCGTTTGAAATTATGGGGACCGATGGACACTTTGATTTAACCGTACTTCAAACTGGTCAGTGCCGGAGGATTCCCCCTCTCACCAAACATCGCATACAAGCCATAGAAGACACGACATTATTTGAAGTTTCAACCCCTGAACTAGAAGATGTAAAACGTCTGGCAGATGACTATGGGCGAGCCAACTGATTATTCCAACTTGTCATGATTAGACAATATTGCTATATTTATACTACCCTGCGTAGGTGAATGCGGGAGCAACATTTAGGGGTGAAATGCAAGCTATCTCTGATATGAGTCTCCGGGTACGAGAACTTGCGGTGACATTGGGTGCCGATATCGTAGGTATTGCTTCAGCCGATGCGATTAATGCTATAGCGCCGGCAGGGCATCGCCCGGAGGATACCTTACCTCGAGCCCAATCGGTAGTTTGCCTGGGCATTAAAACTCTTAACTCGGTATTCCAGTCACCTAACCCACGGGTAGCACGTGTAAGCTATGTTCACTCACATAGACAGCTTAACGATATGGGATGGGAGATAGCAAGTTTTTTTGAGCATGAAGGATACGAGGCTCTGCCCATTACTTCCGATGTTCCTATTGATATGATGGAGAAAAAGGGGCTGTGGGGGGATATTTCTCACCGACATGTTGCTATGGCAGCTGGTCTGGGAAAGATTGGGAAGAACCAGCTCCTCCTTACCCCACAGTATGGCGCAAAGATACGCCTTACCAGTATAGTCACCGCGGCCCCGCTGAAATCTGATGAGGAAGCTAACCAGCAAATTTGCCCTGAGGAATGTAACCTATGTATAGATTCCTGCCCGGCTAAGGCACTCTCCTCTGAAAACTTCGATAAGGTAGCCTGCGTGCGCTACATGCACCGCTATAATCTTTATGGTCTCCTTCGGCATATCGGTAAAATCCTTGATGTTGACAGTAAAGATGAGAAGAAAAAACTTGCCTTCGACCGTACCATATCAGAAATTTACATGAGCCTGCGGTCCGGTGATCCGCCCCATTGTATAGAATGCGTACGCGTATGCCCCGCAGGTAGGGTATAGTAGTAAGCATACCCGTCCCCCTTTGGTTCTTACACTTCCTGAGTAATTCTTACCCTTATGCAACTGCATCAGGACCACATGTAGCTTGTCTGATATTTCCCCTTTACCTCCCGCCTATACTCGGACGGCGGTAATGATCATATTAAGTTATCGTGCATATTGAGTAAGTTTCTTGTGACATTTTATTTGGTGTAAGTGTGTGCATATCTAATTTGCTATACCAGGAAATTAATCTGTGCCCATCCTCAATACGCGCCTTTATAAAATCATCCTTACTGAAGCGACTGGACAATGGCTAGTCTATCTTCGTAAAGCAACGGTGACTATTTGATTTTACCGGTGGCGGAGTTGGAGCATGACCATTGGAATAAGAAATGCCAAGCCCGCCATTAGAGCATAACTGGCTTGATAAGAACCGGTCGCATACCGCATGAATCCGGCGGCGGCCGGCCCCATCATTATCCCAAGATTAAGACAAGTAGAGATTATTCCGAAGCTAACCCCCAGCCTTTCTGGACTGGTGACCTCGGGAAGTAGAGCAAAGATTGGGGTTGGTACCATGGCCTGCACTACGCCTATACAGAGCATCAACAACAGCATCCAGCTGGTAGCTGTAGGCACTAGCATAATCAGACCGGTTAGGCCTAGACTCCCGATGGTGATGATGGTTCGCTTACGGCCTATCTTGTCTATCACATAACCAACGAACGGACTTAATATAAGCGCTGGCAACATGACAGCGCTAGAGATAAAGCCGGCTGAGGTAACACTGAAACCAGAACCCTTCAATAGGTCAGGGGTGAAGGTAAAGAGGGAAATGAGCGAAGCATTAAATAACATCCAAGCAACACCAACAAGCCAGCTTGATGTTCCGGCTCGTCTGACATCCAGCAGTATACCTTCAGACCGTGGTGAGGTTACCTGAGTTTTCCGTAGAACAGGAGTAAAGAACAGAGCGAATACTATCAGAGCCACCAGAGGGGGAGCGATACTAATCCAGATGCTGGTTCTCCACCCGAAACTCTCTCCTATTCGTGATAGGAAGTTTAGTGAGAGAAAGGTGCCCAAGGGTACTCCAGTATTGAACAAACCCATCGCAGTTCCTATTTCGCGACCCGCAAACCACTGTGCCAATAGCTGAGGAATTAACACGCTGATGGTAATAGCTCCAATCCCAGTTACGGCTCTGCCCAAACCCATCACAAGTAAAGAGTTAGCCGAAACAAAGATTAGCACGCCAGTAATCATGAAGACAAAGGAAACTAGACCAATTACCTTTTGGCCATAACGGTCGGCAAGCATGCCCGCCGGAATGGAGATAATTATTCCTGGCAAGGCGAACAGACTCATTAGTAACCCGCCCTGAGCATGCGACAGCTTGAGATCGGACATGACCAGACTTAACACCGGAGGTACCGATTGCAGTGTGATGGCAAAAGCTAGAATGGATACATAGGAAACACCCAGGATAACCCATCGTCGTCTTGCTTCTTTGTCCGTGACGGTATTGTTAGTATCCATGAGCTTTGTCGTTAATTATAGCATATACATACCCAGCAAGTTTATAAGACCATTACTGTGGAAAATTTTACCCCTTGTTCCGTACACTCCCAAGGGGTAAAATAAGGTATTATAAATAAAGAAAGGACGGTTAAAAAATGGCCAAACAACTGGGTAAGATAAAAAAACCTGATGCAGAACACTATATCAACAAGAGAAAGCTGTTTGTTGTCCCTCTTATATTTTCAGGAGAAGAGGCACCGACCGAATATGTAGAAAAATTTAATCTCTATTGGGAACAGGTTACCCAACATGTAGCTAATTTAGAGTCGAAGATAGGGAAGGTAAGCCATATCTACCAGGAATCTATTTCTCTGACTGGTGAAAAAGGGCTCAATGTGATGGAGAAACTAAATCCTCTCTGTTACCAGATCACCCAGGATAAGTGCCAAGGGGGGGCAGTGCTGGAAACAACCGAGGAAGCTGACCTAGTTGAAGAGAGTATGGACTGGGAGAGGTGCCTTCTCACTGTGGGATTTATTAGCAAGAAAGTGGCTAAGACAGTCACTGAATTTTATGTCGAAGTCCTAAAAAAAAGGTTTGAGCATATTAGCAGGAGAATAGACGAGACTCTTAAAGCCAATGAAGTGGGGTTACTATTTATCCGTGAGGGTCACAGTGTGCAATTCCCCCAAGACATAGAGGTGTTTAGCGTGGTTCCACCGGCTTTGGATGAATTTCGTCGATGGCAGCGGGACCGTTCATCCACGAATAAGAAAACCGAACAATAACATGAGTTGTATTGATGATTGTGTTAGTTAGTAGATGAGGAGCTTAAAGACGAAGAACAGACAATTAATAGATGTTTCAGTACTGGATAAAACGCAGAGCATTTACCAGAACTTCTTCCTTGGTCTAATGAAGGTCGAACTTGCATATGCCGTAGCGCTGCATTAAAGTTAAAGATTAGAATGCTACTCGATAGTATAGACAAAAGGCTGCTCAACATCGTGCAAACGGACTTCCCCCTTATTAGGGAGCCATACGCCGACTTGGGGCGACAGTTAGGCGTTGATAGAGATGATGTCATTCACCGTATTGAACAATTAAAGATACGGGGAATCATTCGTCAAATAAGTCCGGTACTGGATTCTAGAATCCTTGGCTACCAGACCACACTGGTGGCAATGAGGGTGGCAAAGACTAAGTTAGGCGAAGCCGAACGGCTTATCGGTAACCATCATGGTGTTAGCCACGGTTATGAACGAGACCATTACTTTAACCTGTGGTTCACCTTGGCCATACCTCCGTCGGCTGACATGACTATAGAGCTAAAGCGAATAACCAGTCCTATAGGTGCCGATGCTGCTTTTTCTCTACCGGCGGTAAAGGTGTTCAAGCTAAAAGCTTATTTTAATATGGGTGAAGATGCCCAAGGGATAGTGGCACAACCCAACGATGGGCTACATCCGCGACTTAAATTCTCCCCGGTAGACAAGCGAGTAATCAACGAACTACAACAGGACATGCCGCTAACGCCGATGCCGTTTGCGGCCATGGCAGCGCGGTTAAGTATGGATATGGAATATTTTTTACTTCAGTGTCAATTGCTTTTGCAGCGGGGTATCTTGCGACGTTTTAGCGCAGCCATTAACCATCGTAAGGCTGGTTTTAAAGCAAATGCTATGGCATGCTGGGTAGCTTCTCCAGCTATGGTAGATACTGTCGGCCAAAGACTGGCATCACTACAGGAAGTGAGTCACTGCTACGAGAGAAAGACCAATCCGTTGTGGCCATATAACATCTTTGCCATGATTCACGGTCACAGAAAAAAATCCTGTAACGTGATAGTGGACAGACTATCCTACGAATACGGCCTTACTGACTACGTATTACTATTCAGCACCAAAGAATTCAAAAAGGCGAGGACAAAATATCTAGTATGAAAAACGGAGAGCACCCACCTGCCTACTATCCGATTTTTTTGAACATTACCGGTAAAAAATGTGTGGTAGTTGGGGGTGGACAAATTGCCTTACGTAAGGTAAGAACACTTCTTGATTATGGGGCTATTGTTAGAGTGATCAGTCCAGCGCTTTGTTCCGAATTGAATGAGATGGCTGAAAACGGAGCAATAACTATTCAGCAAAGACGCTATCGGTCAGGGGACCTACAAGAGGCATTTGTTGTAATTGCCGCAACTAATGATAGTACTATCAACCTAAAAGTTGGGAAGGATGCCCGAAGTAATGCACTTCTTATAAATGTGGTAGATGACCCGGAGAGTTCTGGTTTTATTGCCCCTTCCTATGTGCGCCGGGGTGATGTTACGATTGCTATCTCCAGCGGGGGCCGAAGTCCTGCCCTATCCCAGAAAATCCGAACCAGATTAGAAGAAGAATTCGGGGAGGAATATATTTCCCTAGCTCGCATGATTAGTGAGGTGCGCACCGAGATAAAGAGGCAGGGGATTAAGGTTAGTAGTAATGCTTGGCGGGAAGCCTTAGATCTGGATTTACTGGTTGATCTAGTGAAGAAAGGTGATAACGAAAAAGCCAAGGCTTTCCTGCTTAGCAGCCTAAAGAAACGACAGAAGCGATTATTGAGGTAGGCCGGTTTAGATGCAAATTAGTCTAGTTGGAGTAAACCATGAGGCGGCTCCGGTTGTTATCCGCGAGAAAGTAGCCATTAGCATTGGGCAGTTGCCCTCCATATTGTCACGGCTTGGACATCATCTACCATGTGGTGTTATCCTATCGACATGCAATCGTACCGAGGTTTATACTATACACAATGACTCCCACTGGGCAGAAAAGGCAAGCTTTAATTTCCTAAGAACACGGGCAGATGTCTCTGAAGATGTTTTCCTACGACACGTTTATTTCTCTACAGGTGAGGTTGCGGCCGAACATCTGTTTCGCGTTGCCTCTGGTCTTGACTCTATGGTAATCGGGGAATTTGAGATTTTAGGCCAAGTAGCACAAGCGTTAGAGGCAGCGGAAAAAGCGAAGGTAGTTAACCTACCACTACGCCATCTATTCCAAAGTGCCATTCGAACCGGCAGACGTGTTCGTGAGGAGACAGAGATTAGCAAAAATGCCATTTCTGTCAGCTCGGTGGCCCTAGATCTGGCAGCAAAGGTTGTTGGTGACCTTAGGGACAAAAAAATGATGGTTATCGGTACTGGTGAAGCTGGAAGATTAGTAGCAAAGGCAGCTAGGGACAGAGGAGTATCCCCAATAGTGGTGGCCAGCCGAACTCAGGAAAGAGCGTCAGTCTTAGCTGCAAAACTTGGTGGTAGACCCATCGATTTAGACAACCTAGTATATGAGTTAACTTCCTGCAACATAGTCGTCACTTGTGCTGGCGCCCCCCGTAAAATACTGGACTTACACCACGTTAATCCAAGCATGAAGACCCGCCCTGAGTCACCCTTAGTGATAATTGATATTGCTGTACCCAGAAATGTAGCACCCACAGTAAGTAAGATAAGAAATGTTTTTCTCTACAATATTGATGACCTTAACCAAATTTCTTGCCTAAATCGTGAGCAACGAGGGGAAGAAACCCATGAAGTTGAGAGGATTATATCTTCGGAGGTGATAAAATTTGATTCACGGTGGCAGTCCTTCGAGGCCAGACCAATAGTTAGCTCCCTGATGGAGAAGGCCGAAGATATTCGATGTAAACAATTAAAGAAGACCCTCGACAAGCTGCGTCCACTGTCCGATAAAGAGAGAGATGACTTGGACGCTATGACTAAATCAATTGTAAACAAAATACTGAAAGAACCCATCGATTATTTAAAAGAGCATGCAGAAGGTAACCGGGATTATGCTGAGATGGTGAGTGAGCTTTTCCAATTGGATAGAGAGGGACAAGAATGAGAAGGCGGAAACTAGTTGTGGGCTCGCGTGGCAGTAAGCTCGCCTTGATTCAAGCCGAATCCGTGGTGGTTAAGCTAAGAGAGATTAATCCCCAACTCGAAGTAGATATCTGCAAGATACTTACTAAAGGGGATCGTAATCTCCGTATCCCTATTGACCCTATGGAAGGGGTAGGTGTATTTGTCAGAGAGCTTGAACAAGCCCTTCTTGATGGCAGAATAGACGTGGCGGTACACAGTCTCAAGGATATGCCAAGTAAGATTCCACAGTCGCTATGTTTGGCGGCGGTAACCCAGAGACTTAACCCAGGCGACGTTCTGGTAT
>CAYFEZ010000053.1:0-8246 GCA_964342215.1 uncultured Dehalococcoidales bacterium
ATTAAGCTCCCCCGATTTGATGGGGAGCTAACTCGCTTTGAGGTTTTCAACCGTGACCAGCATACCTGCCAATATTACGGTAAGGAAACCCGCCAGCTTACCTTGGACCATGTTATTTCACATCATCAAGGTGGCGAACATACTTGGGAAAATGTGGCCAGTGCTTGTATACCTTTTAACTGTCGTAAAGCCGGTGGAACACCTGCCGAGGCTGGGATGAGGCTGAGTAATCACCCCGCCCCGCCATATGAGAGTCACCGTTTCAACGTCTCCTGCCATTACCGGTAAACTCGGAATAGATGGCGGAAATATCTCCTAACCGGAAAATCTCTTTGGTTGACAGTTGTTTAATCTTCTCCACCCTGTTGGTGCGGATGCTCATCATCAATAGTAATTTCGTTGAGGGGTAACTCCACGGTCGTCTGGCTTTCCGTATCGTCCAAAACCGTTTCCTTTTCCTTGGGTGGATCACTGCTGGCCATATTAGCTACCCCCGTAGGTGTAAACATTTGCTGCCCATTTTGGGGTAGTTTCTTCTTTAAGGTGTGGTATTGCTCGTACTCATAGGCTAAGCAGCACAGCAAGCGACCGCAACAACCTGATGTCTTCATTGGGCTAAGTGGTACATCCTGCGCTTTAGCCATTTTGATGGAAACCGGGACGAACTCGCTGAGGAAATTGGCACAACATAGTGGACGACCACACCGGCCAAAGCCTTCTATCAATTTAGCTTCATCTCTGGGCCCCACCTGTCGTAGTTCCACCCGGATTTTGAAATGGTTAGTTAGCTGCTGAACCAGCTCACGAAAATCAACCCTTTTGGCGGCCTTAAAGAACATGGTGAGGCGACTACCATCAAAATTGTATTCAGCCGATAGTAGTTTCATAGGTAAATGTAGTTTAGCGACAAACTTACTACTCTCAGTTAAAGCCCCCGCTTCTTTGTCGGCATATTCTTGGGCACGCTTAATATCCTCAGATTTCGCCTTACGCATCACCGGCTTTAATGGTCCGGTTAACTCACTAGCTAATACTTGCTTGGGGGCAATAACCACCTTCCCCAGCTTTAGACCGCGGGCGGTGGTCACTATTATATAATCGCTTACTTCTAAGTCAATATCTACCGGGTCAAAGTAGTACACTCTGCCCGCTTTTTGAAATCGTATGCCAACAATCTCACTCATACTTCCTCCTCGGTAGGTTAAACATTAACACTTCCAGCACCAGTCGGGGATTGGCATTCTGTTTAAGCTGTTCCTGAGCTGCCTGGATACTATTAATTGCGGCGCATATTTGAGCCAGATTATAATTCCTAGCCATCTTAACCAGTGTGGCTTCAAAGTCAACATTAGTGATGGTATCAATGCTGTCTGCCTTAACTAAGAGTAAGTCATGCCACCAGTCAAGCCACAAGTCTAACACCTCCTGAACCAGTCCCCGGCTTTGGTTAAACTGAGCGGCTAGTTGGGCGGCATAGGCAAACCGCTCCTCATAATCAGTATTAATGATGCCCATTAACCGGTCTATCTTCTCGGTGCGCTGCTGCAGTAATCCCTCATTAAGCACAGCTGACAGTGCCCACCCCAGGCAACCATGGGAAAGCCGAGCCAGAAGCCGAGCTTTTGGTGGCTCAATACCACCGCGACTATTGAGGGCCGTCTCTACCTTACTAGGCGACAGAGGGACCAACTCCAGTCGCTGGCAACGAGAAATCACTGTGGCGGGCAGGAGGCGGTCCATAGTAGTTAGTAATAGATAGATTATCTTGTCTACCGGTTCTTCTAGAGTCTTAAGTAGGCAATTGGCTGCTTCAGTTGATAATTGCTCAGCCCCGTCAATAATAAATACTTTATGCCTGCCCTCAAAGGGAGGGAGGCTAGACGCGTGCTGTATTTCTCTGATCTGGTCAATGCTAATTTCTGCCCGGTGTTTAGTCTCAGCCGAGTTACCATTGCTACCTAAGCCGATAACCTGAACATCGGCATGTTTGGCAGAAGCTATCTTTTTACATGAGACACACTCGCCACAAGGGCGCTCAGCCGCCTCACAATTCAGTGCTTGAGCCAGATTTAGAGCTAGGGTCATCTTGCCCACATGCGGGGGGCCAACCAAAAGATAAGCATGGGCCAGCCGTCCTCTCTCTAGACTACGTTGAAGAAGAGGTGCTACCATAGCTTGCTCAACTACTTGCCACATTTAAAAGCTCCGTCTGTAAACAATAGTTAAACTAAATCGCACTGGGTCAGGTCGTCAAAGGTCTCCCGGCGCCGAATAAGGCGTGCCTTACCTTCCTTGACCAGCACAATAGCCGGTCTAAGTGAAGCATTATAGTTACTGGCCATCGGTAGGCAATAAGCACCCGAGCTGGGTATAGCGATAATATCACCGGCGGAAACCGGGGGCAGGTCTATATCTCTAATCAATATATCGCCCGATTCACAAAACTTACCGGCAATAGTAATCTTCTCTGTATCCGGTTCCGATACCTTGTTGGCAACAATTGCTTCGTGTTTAGCCCCGTAAAGAGCGGGGCGGATATTATCACCCATACCACCATCTACCGAAATATAACGTCTGATACCCGGTATGTCCTTAACTACCCCTGCCTGATATAGAGCTACCCCTGACTGTCCCACTATTGCCCTTCCCGGTTCTATGATTAGCTGTGGTAGTGCCGTCTCCAGCTCTTGGCATTTACTAATGATTGTCGTGGCTATCACTTCAGCGTAGGCAGAAATGGGCGGAGCTGGGGAATCCAGCGCATACTGAATAGCAAACCCGCCACCAATATCTAATTCCCTGAGTTCAAAGCCATATTTCTGCCTCATTTCAGCTACAAAGTTGAGTATGAGTTTAATAGCCTCTTGATATGGTTCAACCTCAAAAATAAGCGAGCCCAAGTGAGAGTGCAGGCCAATTAGGTTCAGGTTAGGAGCTGACATGGCTTGTGCCACTGCCTCCGACCACTGAGTGATGGGAAAACCAAATTTACTGTCAATAATACCGGTTGACATATACTTATGGGTATGAGGGTCGATTCCTGGAGACAAGCGCAGTAATATATCGGGTGAATAGCTCTGCTCTCGGGCTATTTTGGCTAACCGGGTAAGCTCATGAAAGTTGTCTACTACTATGCGACCGATATGCCATTCTAATGCCAGCCTGATTTCATCATCTGACTTATTATTACCATGGAAATAGGCCATGTCTAAAGGAAAGCCGACTGAGTGGGCAATACTAAGCTCTCCGGTTGAGACCACATCCAGCCCTAACCCCTCCTCCTGTAATATGAGCGCCAGCGCCTTATTTATGAAGGCCTTAGCGGCGTAGATAATGGTAGTATCACCATAGTGCTTGCCAAACTCCCTTTTGAATTCGGCACATTTACCCCGCAAGCCTGATTCGTCAAAGACATATAGCGGCGTGCCATATTCAGCGGCTAGCTCTATGGTATCATAGCCGCCAATTACAAGATGACCTTGACTATTTATTTCAGCAGTTGAGGGAAATAACACAAGTCTCGACACCACTTCCTCCCTGATAAATTGTCAAATATAGATTGTAATATAGGCTTAGGTAGTAAGAGCTTGCCTGCCCTCGTTGATCTTTCTCAGCTCCAAGAGTATCTCCTTGAGCAGTAGTAGCTCAAGCCGACGTGATTCTACTGTGCTGGAGAGCTTTGCCCACTTCTTCCGGTTATCCGCTGGAATATAGTCTTCTAGCAAATTTATAATATCTTTGGCCATTAGTAGCTCCTTTTCTATCTATAATTCTTACCCGTGCCTTTGTTTGTAAGAGCTAGTAGATGAAGGTAATCCCTACGGATATGGCACAGGGAACTAACGTAGGGTCAATACTCCTAGAGATGGGGTATATATTCCAGTTGACTTTGGTAACTAAATCACAAACATCAATACCTACACCCTCCATTGAGGGGCGGGCCCTCAATATATGCAGGCAGCGGCCACTATCCAGCACTTGGCATAGCCCACCGCCGCATAAGGTATCCCGACAGCCACCAGCACCAAAGCCTACCGCTAACTGGTAGCCATCGGCAAAAGCCAAGCTTTCCACTTTGGTGGCAATATCGCCAGCTTTTCTCTGCTGGTTTTGTCCGTGAGGGTAATAGCGGGTTATATCAGCAAAATCCGCAACAGGGACATCACTTTTAAATAATACTGCCCAGTTGAATCGGCTGAGTGCTTTACGCATGAACTCAGGTTGGGGGGTATTGGGTGGGCAATAGCCACACCGACCGTAGTTAGGACAGGGGGGTACCATACACTTAAGCCTTACCCGCTCATCCACCTCTGCCCAGTGCGCTGGTATAATCTCCGCCTGTGAGGCACCAAATTCAATCGCTTTCTGCTTGTACCGTTCCAAGTTCACTTTCAGTGTTTCTTCGTTAACTTGTGGGAAAATTATCTTCGTTGCCTCTTCCCCAGTGTTTAACATCTTCCCCCCCTTCCTATTTGGTTGCTTAATTTTCTTTGTAGCTTTAAATCCCTATTGAAATATTATACCTTTGTCAGGGTTATTGCAAAAATTGTTGAGAAAGCACTTCACATACTCAATATTATCGATGAATACTTAAGGTAATGCCAGGCGATACTGGTAAAGCGTCGTATTACTTCATAGGATGCTATTGACCAAATGTTCCAGCTATTCGTCTTTAGGGGGATACCTTAATACGTCGGGGATGAGCTTCGGGTTGCTTGGGGTGGACTCCTCTTTTCTATTACTTTTTGACCATAGGTAAACGGGGTGGTAAAATTAAAAGAGGTTGATAAGCGGCTAAGGGAGTGAGGCGATGTCAGGTCATTCCAAGTGGTCCTCGATCAAGCATCAAAAAGGGGTGGCTGATGCCCGTCGGGGTCAGCTTTTCACCAAGTTAACCAGAGAGATTATTGTGGCGGTACGTGATGGCGGCAGTAATCCTGAGGCAAATTCTCGGTTGCGTCTGGCGATACAGCGGGCTCGTGATAACAGTATGTCTTCGGATAATATTGAGCGGGCTATTAAACGAGGTAGCGGCACGATGGAGGGAGTAGTTCTGGAAGAAATGGTTCTTGAGGGTTATAGCGCTACCGGAGCCGCTATACTGGTGCAGGCGTTAACTGATAATCGTAATCGAACGGCGCAAGAAGTCCGTAATATATTCTCGCGCAATGGTGGCAGCTTGGGGGAGAACGGTTGTGTTGCTTGGATTTTCGACTCCAAAGGATTGATTGCGATTAAAACTGGCGATGTAGATGCTGAGGAATTAGCCTTACAAGCGATAGATGCTGGCGCCGAGGACGTTAAAGTAGAGAATAACTATGTAGAAATTTATACCCAACCTGACGAGCTCGAGATGGTCCGAGCAGCTCTGGAACAGAAAGATTTGCCTATAGTCTCTGCCGAACTGTCTATGATACCCAAGACCATGGTTGAACTTGAGGAAAAGGCAGCTATGCAAACCCTGAAAATGCTGGATAGATTAGAGGAGTTGATTGAGGTACAGCATGTGTCCAGCAACGCTGATTTCCCCGACGCTATTATGGAGAAGTATCAGGCGTCTGGCTAAGATTATTTAACTGACTTGCTCGGTATCATTCAAGCTGCCGTTAATAGAATGATGAGAATATTAGGCGTTGACCCGGGTACAATAACTATGGGCTATGGCGTTATTGAGGCTGAAGAGGACGAAATAACCCTGATTCATTATGGTGCCCTGAGCAATCTGGTACGCTCCTCGATTGGGGAGCGTTTGAATTATTTATATCAGGAGCTTGTTAAAATTATCTCGCACTATCAGCCGGATGCGGTGGCGGTGGAGCAACCGTTTATGGCTAAGAATCCAAAATCAGCACTGGCCATCGGCAGGGCGCAGGCAATAGCTATCTTGGCTGCCGCTAACCGGCGAATCCCAGTCTATGAATATACACCAGCTCAGATAAAGCAACAAGTGGCTAATTATGGGGCCAGTTCCAAGGAGCAAGTTCAGGAGATGGTTAGGTTTCAGTTGGGCTTATCCTGTGTTCCCGAACCAAGTGATGCCGCTGATGCTTTGGCGGTGGCGATGTGTCATCAGCGCGAGATACGCCTGAGCGATCTGTTGGCTAATCAGTAATATGAGGGGTAGGAAGTGATAGCTAGTCTTTACGGTAAATTAGAGTCGGTGTGTGGTGATTCGGCGATTATTGGTGTGGGTGGAATTGGCTTTCAGGTATATATGCCCACTTCTACCCTAAGTACATTGGGAACTATTGGTACAGAGGTTAAGCTCTATACTCACCTCCATCTCCGGGAGGATAATGTCACCATCTACGGTTTTGTCTCGCCTGATGAACTGGGGTTGTTTCAAGCTTTGATTGGCGTATCCGGGTTGGGTCCCAAACTGGCACTGGCCATGCTTTCCGTAGTGAGTGTGGAGAAACTAACCGTAGCTATCGCGACCGGGAGTACTGACCTGCTGACGGTAGTTCCGGGAGTGGGTAAGAAGGTGGCTGACCGTCTTATCCTGGAGCTGAAAGAAAAAATAGGCACCGGTTTGATAACCACTTCGGCGGCTCAATTAGTCCAGGAAAACACCGATGTCCTGGCGGCGCTGATCTCCTTGGGCTATTCCGTTACTGAGGCGACCAAAGCGGTGGCTACTCTGCCTCCCTCATCAGACCTGGGGCTTGAAGAAAAGATTAAACAGGCCCTGCAATTTTTTGGCGGTAAATAAAGGGAGAATGGTATGGAAATTTTCTTGTATGTTGTAATTGGTGTCCTGCTGGTGGTAATCCTGGTATTAGTTTTTAGATCGAGGAAGACAGAAGTTCCAGGGATAGCGGTAGCATCTGCCGATTCGGTCAAGGAAATACAGGCTACTCTGAAAGATTTACCTCATAATGTTCTGGAATCGATAACCCGTAGTTTGGGAAAGCGGACGGGAAAGCTGAATGAACTTATGGCTACCTTTGAGCTTACCCAGTATGATCGGCTTTTTTATCTGGGGGAACCTATCGACTTTGTTGGCGTTAAGTACGGTGAAGGTGTTGATTTTATTGAGGTAAAAACGGGTAAGGCACGTTTAACCGAGGACGAAAAGAAGCTGAAGGAACTGATTGACGGTAAGATGGTCAATTATGTATCCCTGATGGTGCAGCGGATAGGTATAGCCGAGCAAATTGACACCGGGGAGATGGAGTATCAGGAGGATACTTAGCGAGTGTAGGATTCGAGGGGTAAGTGATGAATGGTGGTGTCCTAGCCTTAAAAATAACTGGACTTGAATCCTAATGGTCATGTTATTGTTAGCAGCCATGGCATTGTTTGTCACAAATAGACAAAATATAACGAGGTGCTTGCCGGCCACAATCGCGCCCTAGGACTGTGAAATGATTACTTGAGGGCGTTATATAATCCGGCCTGCCTATTCTCACTTTGGGGACAATATTATTGATAGAGACAAAAAGTATCGTGAAATGGCTAAAACAGACAAAGACTTTGGTAATATTAAAGGAGCCCCACGATTCAAGAAGATCGTGGAGTCAGATTAATAATGCCATCCTTTGAGATAGTTTCCGATTTTGGAATGACTGGTGACCAGCCACAGGCGGTGGACAAGCTGGTGGCGGGGTTGGACAAGGGCTTCAAGCAGCAGACACTACTGGGGGTTACCGGTAGCGGTAAGACTTTTACCATGGCTAATGTCATTGAGCGGGTAAACCGACCCACGCTAGTTATGTGCCATAACAAGACACTGGCTGCCCAGCTCTGTACTGAATTCAAGGAGGTTCTCCCCAATAATGCAGTGGAATACTTTGTCAGCTATTACGACTATTACCAGCCGGAAGCCTATCTTCCCCGCACCGATACCTATATAGAGAAAGAGATAGACATGAACGAGGAGATTGATAAGCTGCGTCATGCTTCGACACGGGCTCTCTTATCACGCCGTGACGTGGTTATTGTGGCTTCGGTATCGTGCATTTACGGTTTGGGTGAGCCTGAAGAATATCGTAGCTTTGTCTGCACCCTTAAAAGGGGGGAGAATTATCACCGACAAAGTCTGCTTCGCCAGTTGGTTGATATGCAGTATGAGCGTAATGATATAGACTTTACTCGAGGTCGGTTCCGCATTCGTGGCGATACCCTAGAAATCCAGCCATCTTATGAGGAATTAGCCCTGCGGGTGGAGTTCTTTGGTGATAATATTGAGCGTATTGTCGAGATAGACCCGCTTACCGGCGAGCTATTAGCCCAGTTAGACTTGG
>CAYFEZ010000054.1:0-8163 GCA_964342215.1 uncultured Dehalococcoidales bacterium
GCTGGGCACCAGGTCGTACCGCCCGGGGGGAACAGTACCACCGGGCAGCAGCTACTTTATCCGCCATGATGGGTAATGTCGGTATTCATGGTGGTAATGCGGCTGGTCTGGATTTCAGTTATGGCGTTTCGCCGTTAGTTGAAATTAAGCCGCCGAAGGACTATTCGCTCGACGTATTCCGTTTCATCATACCAACGCTAACCAATCCGGTGGAAAAGAACCAACCCCTACACGAATATGCGATGAAAGGACTACGCAACCATACCGTTGATAAGGTAAATGTTACTAAGGTGTGGGATGCCATCCTGAAGGGGCAAGGTGGAGGTTACTTCAGTGACATCAAGATGCTCTATGTAGTAGGGGGGGATGGGGTTTGTCAGATTACAGATTCAAATAGAGCCGCGGAGGCTCTTAAGACACTAGATTTTATGGTGGTTCACGACCAGTTCATGACCCCTACGGCAAAGTTTGCTGATATCCTACTTCCTGTCTGCACTTGGTGTGAGCGTGACGATATCAGGCTACCTTGGCTGTTCGGATACTACGCCCTCTACGCAAATAAGGCAATCGAACCACTGTACGAATCCAAAACGGATTTGGACATTCTTACCCAGCTAGCTACCAAGATGGGAATCTCAGGTTACAATGACGAGACGGAGGACGAATGGCTCAGACTTTTCGCTGCTGAGCAGGGAATCCCTGATTATGATGCCTTTAAAGCCAGCGGCTTTTACAAACTGGAAACACCTGAGCCCCATGTTGCTTTCCAACCTCAGATAAAAGACCCTAAGCACTATTCATTCCCTACTCCATCGGGGAAGATTGAAATATTTTGCCAGCGGATGGCTGATTTTAACCGACCGGATGTTCTGCCAGCCATTCCAAAATATGTTGAAGGCTGGGAAGGGTTAACTGACATAAAGCATGAGAAATATCCGCTACAATTGATAACCACGCATTGCCGGAGGAGTGTCCACTCTCAACTTCACACTATTCCTTGGTTTAGAGAACTGGAGCCTCACGCGGTCTGGCTTAACTCGGCCGATGCTGCCACTAGGAATATCAAAGATCACGACAGAGTGGAAGTCTTTAACGACCGTGGTACCATTAGCATCTGGGCCAAGGTAACCAATAGAATAATGCCGGGGGTAGTCTGTGTGAACGAAGGAGCATGGTATAGTCCGGATGCCTCTGGGGTAGATCAGGGAGGGTGTGCCAATACTCTTACGCGAGGGGAACACTCCCCGGGTGGAGCTTATGGTAGTAACTCCGCTCTGGTGCAGGTTAAGAAAATATAGGGGAAGAATAGCCTCTAAAGTAGACTTCAGAATAGATGTCTTGTTATACTTTAGCTACACGGGGTGTAGCGCAGGCGGTTAGCGCGCATGGTTTGGGACCATGAGGTCGGAGGTTCGAGTCCTCTCACCCCGACCAGAAGTACCGCTGATAAAAATGGCTAGCGCTCAATCTGTTTAATCTGATAGCGTAGCTTACCGGCTGGGGTTATTACCTCCACTACGTCTCCCTGTTTTCGCCCAATACTGGCTTTACCTATAGGCGAAGCACTAGAAATTTTACTCCTAGTGGGGTCTGTCTCTCTAGGACTGACTATCATATAGCGTAGTTCTTCTCCAGTATCCAAATCACCTAATACGATATTATCACCAAAACTTACCTTTAGTGTTACCTTTTGTTGCTGATCAACAATGATTGCTGACTTTAAAGTTTCTTCAATGTCTTTAATCCGTCCCGTCAACTGTCCGTGTTGCTCCCTAGCTGCCTCTAAAGGTGCGTTCTCACGGAAGTCCTTGTCGGCGGCGGCCCTACGCATTTCATCAATAACTTGAAGGTGTTTATTCTTAAGGATAGCCAGTTTGGCTTCTAGCTCAACATAGCCCCGGTGGGTTAAGGAAATGGCCTCTGTCAAACTCTGCTTGGCTGAAAACTGTGATTTAGATTTCCCCTTCTTAGCCTTAAGGTGAGTCGCTAGATTAGTTCTACTCCATCCCTCTTTCTTGGTATAAGCCAGAAAAGCTCGTATTAGTCCAACCTTTTTTATGTATTCAGCGTCTGATAGTGATAACCGTTCGGCATAATTAGCCACCGCATGAGCCGTAAGTCCGTCTAAAGGCCGTTCCAAACCATACCAGTGAGCAAATTTATATACCGCTAGCTGGTTTATTTCCTTTTCTTCCGGTACTAAGCTAGCCAAGAAACGACTGGCGGCCTCGCCCATGCAGAGACCATGATTAGTGTTACTCACTCTTTAGATACCTCCACATAAATATTAATTATGCTTAGTCTTACTCATTCTAATATTTCACCAGGCTTGAAAGAAATGGCATTTTCATCGCTTCCAGCACTCTGGACACTGCTTTATGCTTTAAGACTCTCAATAATACCTCGCCATGCCAGTCAAAAGACAAGTCTTCCATTTTAAGTATTGTCTCAGCAATACCCTTAGATTTTATGGTGTCGAATATCTTATCAATCTGCCGGTTGCTGAGACGCTCATAAAATTTCCGAGCCAAATAATCCACCCTCAACTCTCGATTCAGTTTTACCTTCCACTCTCGTTCATAGTTAGACAGACTTTTAGCTGACAGGTCATCGCTTTCCAGCGCCCGATGCAAAGTTCTAGCGGCCATGTCAGCGCACAGCAGGCCATAGTAGATACCACCACCAGTGGTTGGCTTTACCTGTCCGGCGGCATCCCCTACCACAATGAGTCGCTTACTATAAGTTCTCGGTAATGGCTTTAACGGAATCCCACGAAAGTATATCTTTGCTTGATCCGAAACTATTTTCCCATGAGCCCGCAGAAATGACATTAACTTCTTCAGATAGGACCCGGAGCTATGGCGTAGTGCCAACCCCACCAGGGCTTTGTGTGGTGAAGTTGGCACTAGCCATGCGAAAAAACCAGGGGCTACCTCTTGGCCAAGATAAACCTCTACTTCATCTAGCCTACTGGTATCTACCTCAGCCTGAGCGCCCATAAGAAAATAACTAATTTTACCCAAACCTAACCCCGAAGTTAGCCTTGAGCCAAAGCCACTAGCAATAACTACGGCCCTGGCTTCAAAGTTTAACCTCTCTCCCTGAAAAGTTACGCCAACTCTAACTCGTTTATCCCCGACCTCTATATCCCTGACTGAACTATCTAATACATAGTCTGTTCCCTTATTCTGGGATCGATGCGCCATAGCCGAATCAAGAGCTGCCCGGTCGACAATACAGGCCTGGGTTCCCGGCCGCCGCAGCCGGAGTAGTCTTCCCGAAGGCGAGAATAACTTAGCACTGTTTTCCTGCCTTAAAATAACATGGTCAGCAATGGAAAAAACTCTCACACACTCCTGACTAATAATGCCCGTGCAACAGACCGCCCCCCCCACACGTGGCTTCTGTTCTAATACAACTACCTCATGCCCCTCTCCAGCCAGATGGTAAGCCACCTGACTTCCCACCGGCCCGGCACCGATAACTATTACGTCGTGCAATTTCATTACGCCAGAAAAAATACAGCTTAATTATACCTCATTTTACTTGATCTTTACTATAGCGGTTTTTCCTTAATGAAAGCAGGGCCGGGTCACAATTATGTTAAATTTAAGATTAGAAATCACCGAGCGGAGCTTTGTGAAGAGGTTCCAGATAGGAAACATCATTATGCCGAGTGAGTATGAATCGATTGTTTTCATAGGTAAAAGTGGTCGTGCTACCGGTATCTTGCTTTATGTTCCAGAAGTGAGAATTGTCCAGCCCCAGTAGGGCACATATTAAGACTTTATTCACCACACGGTGAGAGACTAAGACTACGGTACCATCATATTGGGAAATTATACTATCCACCACACCCATAGCTCTTTTCCGAACGTCATCCAAACTTTCACCAGCCGGTATTTTTACCCGGTGAGGATTCTGGAGCCATTCTGTATAAAGTTCCCTATATTTTTCCTTAACCTTTTGATGGGATAAACCCTGCCATACCCCGTAATTAAAATCAACAAGACCAAGGGCAATCTCTACGGGAAGACTATGATAACGAGCCATCATTTCAACGGTTTTTAAAGCTCGCGTTAACGGGCTTGAGTAAATAGCCTCTATTCTTACAGCATAAAAAATGCCTAGCCAGAAGTTCTGCCTGTTTGACTCCAGTTTCATTCAGCCCAATATCAATTCTACCCCTAAATACCTCGGCCATATTCCATTCTGTTTCCCCATGTCTGGCCAAAATAATCTCTGTCATATTACCAACCGACGCTAATTACTTACTTCTCCGGCAGTTCAACAAGAATGCGATAACTTCCTTTGGTCAGCTTGATCCAGCCCGCAATAATTTTTTTTCGAATTAATCCGGCAGAGAAGACTGAGTTGATCCGGCGTCGATATCCTTACGAAAATGACCGCTTCTTTCATCTCTGTATCCTCACCATAATAATCGCCACTATCGCTAGTATAATAAAGATGACTCCCAATATATGTATTAACTTATTACCCATTAACCATTTCAACTTCTTCTACAACGCGCTTCCTGAGGGAAATACACCTACGACTTTACCAACCATAACCTCGACTTCCATAGGCTAACCAATAATGAGTGCTAAAGATTCGACGGTTAGTTTAGATATATTATACTCTATGGTTAAAGTTTTTGGACCAACTCTTTCAAGACTTGTACATCTTTTTAGAACCAAATTCAAAATCATGTATCCTTTGTCATTGCAAAAACTAACAACTCTTCCTGTGAATATTCCCGCCATTTTTTCACTCCCTTTTATTACCTAATTCGCCTGTATGGAGTGTTTTGTATTTAACTCATATTATTGCAGTCCATTTTTGCGGGGCCTAGCTGAAATGACCTGTTCGCAATAACCACAAACTATACTCTTCTCTACCATTATTAGCCTCTTTTAATTTTACTTATTATCCGCTCAAGTTTTCTGGTGAAGGCTTTCCCTTATTAAGATATTTAACGACCTTCTTTCCTACCTTACCCTCTTCTCGATGACTCTTAATGAGATAGTAGTAGTAGACTTGTTTTCCCTACCTTTTCTCGCTAACAAACATGTCTAACTGTTATAGTGGACACCACGATAGAATTTGTCAAATACCCGTGGAGCGTTGATTTAGACACGATCACGGGGTTATCCTGCTTACCAGTCATGGTGCTAATTAGTCCACCGGTATCGGGTTAAGTATCGTCAGCTAAATCTAGTAAGTGTGGCCTATTGACTAGTTATTTTTTATGATATACTGTAGGGCATAACTTGGGGGTTACTTGGATGGAGAAGGACTTACTCTCAGTATCTGACCTCAATAGGGATGACATTCGTCTACTCATATCAGAAGCTATGGATATGAAAGCTCAGGGATGGCTTTCATTACTCAGCGGCAAGACCTTAGCTCTCATGTTTGAGAAACCTTCGTTAAGGACTCGGGTTAGCTTTGAGGTGGCGATGCAACAGTTAGGGGGACATACTATTTATCTATCGCCGGGTGAGGTTGAGCTGGGACAACGCGAGTCAGGTCCAGATGTAGCCCGGGGACTTAGTCGCTATGTAGATGCTCTGGCGGCCCGCACATTTTCTCACCAAACTTTGCAGATTCTGGCTCGTTATTCCGCTATCCCCGTGATAAACGCCCTGTCCGATATGGAGCATCCCTGTCAGGCTCTAGCCGACCTGCTTACCATTTATGAGAAAAAAGATGGACTAGACGGATTAACCTTAGCCTTTGTCGGTGATGGTAATAATGTAGCGCACAGTTTGCTGCTGGCGGCTTCGCTTACCGGAATGAATTTCCGGATTGCTTCCCCGTCTGGCTACGCTGTTCAGAGAGGTATATTGCAATTAGCACAGGGTTACGCTATTGATAGTAGCGCCGAAATATTTTGCACGGAGGATCCCCACCTAGCGGTTAGCGGGGCTGATGTAGTTTACACTGATGTGTGGGTAAGCATGGGGCAGGAAGCTGAGGCACAAGAACGGCGGAAAATATTTGCTACCTACCAGGTGAATAGTGAACTTCTATCTTTAGCTAGGACAGATGCCATCTTAATGCATCCCTTACCAGCTCATCATGGTGAGGAGGTGGCTGAGGGCATTCTGGATAGCCCTAAATCAGTAGTCTTTGACCAAGCCGAGAATAGGATGCACCTGCAGAAAGCGCTGCTAGTAAGAATGCTAGGTGCACTTGAGATACCGCTTACTAGTTATCGCTAGGAGGATAGAATATGTTAAAAACCGTAATAAACTGGGGTTGGAGTCCTATTTTAATAGTGATAGTGGCAGTGGTTGGATATATATATGAATGGCCGATTGTAGCGGTAGCTCCGCTTCTGGGCTTAATCCTAGTCGTTGGCTTGGTAGCACTGGTAATTACAACCAGAGAGAAAGAATTTGAACGTTTATCACTTAGATTCAGGCAGTTAGCGGGATATTTTAATCATAGATTTACCGGCAATTCGGCATTATCTATCTTTACCATTATCGACGGTGTATTCAATATTGATAATCCCAAATTGTGGGATTGGGCACGAGCGTGCGATATGTCACAGCGGATTTTTGATACTTGGTGCAATAGCTTTATCAGCCGAATGGAACTTGACATTAGAATAAAAAGGTTTGATGTCTACCTGCAAGGTTATTTAAATGAGCTATGGTTGGTAAACGATCATTATTATGAATTTGTGAAGCAGTTTTGTGAAGTAGCGGAGAAAGCTGAAGTTCCCCCAGAAACCATTGATCAGTACAATAGGTTTGCGATGGAATACAATGCCTTTGTTCAAGATTTCAGAGATAATATTAGCGAAATGAAGAAAGTAAACGAGACAGGCTTGGAGCCCCCAAGTGTGAAGCTTGCCAGAGAGTTACCCGGGGAGGAGTGATTGTCTGACCGATAAGTTAGACGGAAAGGAGCAAACCAGAAATGAGACTGACCAACAGGGTGGCTATAATTACCGGCGGCGGTTCTGGGATAGGGAGGGCGTCGGCAGAATTGTTTGCCAGAGAAGGGGCCAAAATAGTGCTGGCACAACGGACCAAAAGTACCGCGGAAGAAACGATTGCTACTATTAAATCAGGTGGGGGCGAAGCCATTTTTGTCCGTACTGACGTTACCATAGCTTCTGAAGTAGAACACCTGATCAGGGAAACCATAAATAGGTTCGGTAAAATCGATATCCTTTTTAATAATGCCGGGGTGGAGCAGATGCGCACTTCAGTAGAAGATATTGAGGAGGTGGTATGGGAACGCGTTTATGCTGTTAATGTGAAGAGCATCTTCTTGGCGGCAAAGTATGCCGTACCTGAAATGAAAAAGGCCAGAGGGGGCGTTATCATCAATACCGGTTCTACGCTGGGGGTTAGACCACGCGTACTCGTTGCTTCTTACGCCAGTGCCAAAGGTGCGGTCGATATGTTGACCAAGGCTCTGGCTATTGAACTAGCGCCAGATAACATTCGGGTTAATTGTGTTCACCCTATGGCAATCGATACCCCTTTACAAAGACGGCTATCCGCGGAGATCGGTTTTGAGAAATTCGCCAAAGAAGTAGCGGCAAGAACTCCTCTGGGGCGCATGGCTAGTACGGATGATATCGCTTATGCTGCCTTATACCTAGCTTCTGATGAATCGGCGATGCTTACCGGAGCAAGTATAAATGTAGATGGTGGGAGTACGATCTGAGGGCAATCTATTTATTCCTATCATTTAAGAATCGGAAACTGTAGATAATGCAACGATATATCTGAAAGGAGCAAATCAGAAATGAGACTGGCCAACAGGGTGGCTATAATTACCGGCGGCGGTTCTGGGATAGGGAGGGCGTCGGCAGAATTGTTTGCCAGAGAAGGGGCCAAAATAGTGCTGGCACAACGGACCAAAAGTACCGCGGAAGAAACGATTGCTACTATTAAATCAGGTGGGGGCGAAGCCATTTTTGTCCGTACTGACGTTACCATAGCTTCTGAAGTAGAACACCTGATCAGGGAAACCATAAATAGGTTCGGTAAAATCGATATCCTTTTTAATAATGCCGGCGAAACGCAAAGTCTTATTCCGACCGAGAATATTGACGAATCGTTGTGGGACCAAATGTTTGCCGTTAATGTGAAGAGCATTTTTCTGGCGGCAAAGTATGCCGTACCTGAAATGAAAAAG